>CAZOXI010000114.1:0-8214 GCA_964583445.1 uncultured Bacteroidaceae bacterium
TGCAGGAGGTTCCGGGGGAACACAATCTTCAGAGTGCGCAACAACACCCTCAGAGACAAAAGGAAGGGGAGGGCTTGGCCTGGGTTCCTCTATTTATTATAATGACGAGGGCACAGTATTTACCCAAAATGCCAACCGGATTTTTTTTGGAGGAGCCGGTGGATCCGGTACACAATCATTGGTTCCGGATATCCCGGCATCCAAAGGGGGAAACGGTGGAGGTATCGTAGTGATCATTGCCGATACCATAGTAGCTGAACAGAAGGATGCGACAAGCCGGTATGCGGTCAAAGCCAATGGCGAGAGTGTAACTGACGTTGCCCTGGCAGGTGCAGGTGGTGGTGGTGCCGGAGGATGTATAGTACTGGACGTGAACCATTATTCAACTGAACTGAGTCTTTATGCTGACGGAGGTGATGGTGGAAATACCTCCAACACCTTTTACTCAGGACCGGGCGGTGGTGGTGCCGGCGGCGTATTTTGGGTGCGTGAGAGTGATCAGTTGAATTATAATATTTTAAACAGCCGCGGAGCAGGAGGACGCTGGCTAAATGATAGCGATCCTGCAGTATATGATTTTGGAGGAACAGGATCTTTTGCAGAACTTATCACAGGCCTTGTGGCACCTTTGAATGGATTTTTGTTCAACACACTTCCCGGGAATCGCACGGTATGTACCAATATAACACCTGATACACTATTTGCCTCCACGCCCAAAGGAGGAAGTGGCGTGTATGTGTACAGGTGGGACACGAGGTTTCCAAGTGAGGATTCAAGCTGGGTGATTGGTGATACCGTTTCTGAAGGATATTATGTATTTGATGCGCCCCTGGAAGATTCATTGCAGCTCAGAAGGATCGTTATTGACACGATCAATGGAATTTCTGAGGGATTTGATGTTTCTGTCACCTATAAAATACTGCCGGAGATTGAAGGGAACACCATCGTTGCGCCGGATGAGATCTGTTATGGTCTTACTGCGGAGACCCTGGAGCAACATCCTGATTCTGTCCTCAGGGGCGCTAATACGGGTGATGATATAAATGATACCACATTCAAATGGATTTCTCGTCCCCTAAGTTCCGGGGAATGGCAGGATGTGCCCGGTGCTGCTGACGATACATATACACCCAGTGGAGATACGGTCAGCAAGCTCTACAGCAGGATTGCCTATTCCGGTGTCTGCATCGATACAAGCAACGCAGTGCAAATCACCGTGCTGCCGGAGATCACGAACAATTCGATCTCCGTTTCCGGTAAAGACACGATCTGTTTCGGGATGCAATCTGATCCCATTACCGGTACGTTGCCGCAAGATGGTGATGGCCCGGGCTCATATACTTATGCCTGGCAGGTAAGTCCCGATGGATCCAACTGGGGCAGTGATCCTGACTCAGCTGTTTATACCACGAATGAAACGTTTAACCTGCAGGTATGGGATACGAGCAAATTTATCCGGCGCATCGTCTATTCAGGAGAAGACAGTACCTGTGTAAGTACAAGCAATACACAAAAAATTACAGTTCTGGATACCATCTCCAATAATGTGCTCATTCCCGATGCAGACATGATCACAATATGCCAGTTCAATCCATTGCCAGATGGTGGGATTGACGGAACAACACCGGAAGGCGGTAACCCGGGTAATTATACTTATTCCTGGCAGGTACGGGACAAAGCAGGGACCTGGGCCGATTCTGCCAGCATGGCTCCCGGCACGAAATTCAACCTGCAGTCCATAGATGACACCACCTATATCCGCCGGCTGGTGGTTTCAGGAGAAGATGGGGTGTGCAAGAGCTATACCGACTCGCTGGTGGTGGGAGTCGTTTGGAAGATCGAGAACAATGTCCTCACGGCAATCCCGGAGACCTATTGCCAGGGACACCTATTGCCGACAACCCTTACTGCCGGCGCTTTGTCAGGGGGTGCGAATGGGATCGGCATCCAATGGCAGTATCGCACAGAGTCGGGAGACTGGATGGCTGCCCCCGGGAACAGTGCGCAGGAGCATTATGATTTTCCCGGAACATTGGGAGAATCACTTTATTTCAGAAGGTACACCTGGTCGGAACCAACGGATTCAGTCTGTTTTGACACGACTTCAGCGGTGAAGATCACGGTACAGGACAGCATACAACAAAATGATATCTTGCTGATCAACGATGCACCATTGGCCAATGCCTTCCTCGATTCAATCTGTGCAGGGCTGGATCTTGAACTTACAGGAACAGTGAATGAACTCACAGGAGGTGATGAAAATACCTATGCCTTCAGATGGGAAGTAAGCGGTCAACCGGATTTCTCAGGCAGCGATGTGGAGATTACCCCCGGGTATACCGTTTCTGATTTCCGCGATTCGACCTTTTTCAGGCGGATCGTTGTTTCGGGGGAATGCGAAGATACTACCGCCAGTCTGTTGGTGCAGCCGATTGAATTACCAACGGGAAAACTGGTGTTGGCTCCCGGACAGGCAGACCAGGTCTGCTCCTCGGATGATATACCAGTCGAGTTAAGTATTGACGACCTGCACCTTGACCCGCTCGCCGGGAGCTATGGCATTTTCGTCAGCTATGCATCGCAAAATAATTCAGGCACTGTACAATTTGAGCGGTCTGTGAACCAGGATCCCCTGGTGGACTTTTTTGTCGCTACGGATTCCGCAGAAACCTATGCATATACCCTCGACCAGATCATTGATGACCGCGGATGTGTTTCCGAGGTGGTGGATCCGAACCAACCCTCCATTCTAGTGTTCTATTCACCGGAGGTAACCCTCATGGCCGCAGACACACTGGTCTGCGGCCCCGAAGTGCGCCTGACCGCCACAAACCAGGGTGGTGTGCCCCCGCCGAAGTGGTTTGCTTCAACAGTCAAAAATAACCTTGATGGCTCGGATACAGTCACATTCACAAGGGATGGACTACTTGAAGCAGACGCTGCGCTTGATTTCTGGTACAATGATACGGTGGTGATGGTGTATGGATTTTTACTGGAGACCAGTGCGGAAGTCGGCAAGGCATGTGCGGATTCTGCTTATGTGACAGTCACACATTTCCAGGAACCGCGACCGGACACCCTCCTGCTGGCAAGGGATGATTTCTATCTTCAGCAGACGTATGATCTTACACAACTGGAACCAGAAATAGATGCAGGTTTTGATACATGGACCGTTGACAATTCGGGTGCAGGTTTTGGGGATGCAGCAAATACCATTGCATCCGGATTCACATATGAACAGGAACACGTGTACACCTGGACAGTTGAAAACGGCAGGTATCCGGATGGTTCATATGTGTGTCCGCCCAATATCGATGAGGTGATCCTGGTCCAGCACGATTTGCGGCAGTACGATGGATTTTCCCCGAACAATGATGGGTTCAACCAGCTGTTCGTGATCCCGGGCCTCATCCATGCTACAGATTTCACTTTTACACTATATAACAGCTGGGGTACCCGGGTATATAGCATTTCAAAAGCGGAATCTGAGATCAGGGAAGTGGAGATCGATGGTGAATTTATGGAAGAACACATCATCTGGAATGGGTACCTGGAGGACCAGGGAGCGGTGGCTTCACCCGGGACCTACTATTATACGTTGACATTTGAAATAGAAGGAAGTGCAATTGAATATGCACCAAAGCAGGGTTTTATCATCTTAAAGAGATAGTACTGTAATGCGGAAATACCTGGCACTCATATTAACGATTGTGTTGCTTCCCCTCAGGGGACAGGAGCTGCCTGACCTGTCGAATTACCAGCACAACTGGTTGATATTCAATCCCGCATTTGCCGGCTCCAGGGATGTGCTGAGCATCAATTTTTTCTCCCAGGACAAGGCGATTTTACATCCTGATATACCCGCACCGAAGTACCTGCAGATATCCGCACATACGCCATTTACAAAATCACCCAATAATGCCGTAGGCTTTTCCTATTTCAATGAAAAGCGGCCCGGGTATGGAATTGGGGGGTTCAATTTCCAGGAGTCAGTCCCGCTGGTGAAGCACAACTTGGCCGCCTATTATTCCCATCGCGTCAAACTCAGCAACGGGGCACAGCTTTCTATGGGTGTTTCTGCGATCTTTGCGATTGAAAAAACGGATAATAATGTATTGGATCTGAGACAATCAAATGATCCTCAATTTATTATGGATATTGACCCCGTGCTGAATGCGAATTTCAGTGCCGGGGTATTGTACTACACCAATAAGACTTTTATAGGGTTTTCAGTCCCGCGATTGCTTGCCCCGATAACGGTTATTGACAATAACTATTACAATATTGACGGGGGAGATAACACAAATGGGGATATTGAAATACTGGAATTGGGCCCGGTTATCTCCGGTTATAACCTGATCCTCTCTGCAGGAAGGAAGTTTGGCCAGGGAGCGGTTACCTATTATCCCAATTTCCTGGTGAATTATATTCCTGAGGCGGGCCTTCTGAATACCAATTACATGGCCAGCATGAATTTCGGGTTCATGAATGAAAAGATCTGGTTCGGGACCATTTATAAATCCAGCCAGGCGATTGCCCTGAATATGAACTTTGAGGTTTTCGATGGGAAAGGGTTGATCGGATTATCCTGGGATTTCCCATTGACAAGTACTACTGGGTATTTCGACAATGCATTTGAGATTGTGTTCAGGTATGACAACCTGGTACGGGTGGTAACAAAAGCACCTTATTATTTTTGACGTGAGAAGAATACTGATCATAGTACCCCTGATTATTTTTAGTTTCCAGTGCATGGAGGCCCAGACCTATGGCGTTTCTATAAACAAAGAGCTCAGTAATGCGAGTGAGGACCAGCTAGCACCGGTACCCTATGTGCATAACGGTGATACCGGGATAGTTTTTATGTCGAATATCATTATACCCGGAACCAGCAGACCCAGGTTGAACATTATCACTCCCGATACGAGTGGAGCTGATCCGCCACCATCCAAATCACCGATGGATCTCTATTTTTATGACCAGTCAGACAGGAAGGGAATAAAGAAAATCAGGTTGCTGGATCCTGGTGGTAAATTCTATACCATCGGTGATGACGGACCGGCAACATTCAGCGGGGATTTCACAAAGATGTGTATTGTGCAGCCCCAGCGAAATGCTGCCGGCGAATTGGTCAGCAGCGGGTTCGGGGGATTGTTCCTCTCGGAGTGGATTGACGGGGAATGGTCGGATCCGGAGCCTTTCCCGCACAATGATCCTGCAATCAATTTTGGTACACCCTGCCTCTCTGACGATGGTCAGCTATTGTTTTTCGCTGCCGAGGGTGATCTTGAGGGAGCTATTGGGGGCATGGATCTTTACTATTCGATACGCATGAGTGGATCATGGTCGGCTCCGGTGAACCTGGGAGAAAGGATCAATACACCTGACCATGAGATCTTCCCCTTTTATTACCAGTTTGGAGAAGCTGGAAATCCAAAAATCAGGTTATATTTCAGCAGCAAGGGACACAATGCGCGTGCCGGCACCTTCGATCTTTTTTTCTCAGTTTTTAACGAGGGAGAATGGATGAAACCATTGCAGGTTCCTTCTTTGAATACGAGAGCTTATGATGAGCTCGGCATCTATCTCACCGATAATGTGAATGAGGGTATGTTTTCAAGACGGGAGGGCACAGAATTCAATATTTATAACATCACACCAGGTGTGGTAAGTTATGAATCGTTTCCGAATCCGGGACCAATGAAAAAAGCATCTTTGTGTTACAGAATTTATGAAAATTCCATTGATACCATTGATCCCGTGGTATTTGATTATGAGTGGGTGATCGAAGATACCCTCCGGCTTCCCGGTCATGATGTCAAATATTGTTTTCCAGGTCCGGGAGAATATTCACTTGCATTCAATGTAACAAACAAGTTAACAGATACCACCATTTATAATGCTGCACACCTGGAATTAACAATCCGGGAATACATTCAACCGGTCATATCAGCTCCTGATACAGTTGCTGTTGGAGAAAGGGTTGATTTCACAGCGGCGGAATCCAACCTGCCGGAGGATTGGGAACAGGTTGAATATTATTGGGAATTTGGGGACGGGAGTTTCCAGAGAAAAGGAGAAAATGTGACTTATTCCTATGAGGAACCTCGTAAATACACAGTAACCCTGGGTGCAAAAAAAGTATTGAGCAGAAGAGAACAACGCCTGGTTGACAACAATGAACTCCCCCTATCAGAATACAAAATCGCAGTAGTCAAAGATATTATCGTACTGCCTGAATAGGTCCGCTCAACTACTCTTGATAACTTATCTTTTGAATTGCACGAAATTTGTATATTTTTATAAAATCGTGTATAATGAAAGAAATGAGAAGACTGATATTTATAGGTTTCGCTATATTTTTTTACCAGCTTTCCTGCGCACAACCGGTTCCGAATAAAGAGGAAAACATACCTTATCTTATGACCTTTGGAAATGAATCGGAAATCAGCTGGGGCGATGATGATTTTTCACAGGCGTTCTTTTTCCAGATACCTTCAGATTTCAAGGACCAGGTATTTATCAGGGTGTATGATCCCGACACAGGAGGTGCAATCGATGAGATCAGGGGAGGATGGAACACCCAGTGCCAGTTCGAAGTGTATGGAGGGGAAGGCTGTCATTCCGAAGAGGATGCCAGGGAAACATCTCCCTTTGGCAATTATAAAAGCGGGACACTCATGGCGATGAAGGTTTTTGGAGAGGATCCCCGCTATGACGAAAACTGGTATACCTTTGGCCCCTTCAATCCAGCGGAGGGAGAATATCTCGAACAATTTGACAGTTATGTGTTTAAGGTGATCTGTGAAGGAATTGCCGGGGATGACGGGAACATGTATAACTATTATCTCAGCACCAGTGCAAATGAAAACATCCCGATTGAAGGCGCCAATGCATTTGCCTATGAATATTCATTCAGGATGCATAATGATGTCGAGGAAACATCGCATATCTATCCCTATATTGTGGAAGGAACCGTCACTGTGAAGATCATGAATTTTGACTGGGACAATGACGGTAATATACTGGTGGTTTCCAGGGAGCGACAGGGACAACGCATTGCCATTTCAGGGGAAGCTAATTGGGTGGAGGACCAGGTAAAGGTCATTGAAGCCGAAGTGGGCGGGTCCTATGACCTGCAATTGCCCAAGCGGAAGACCTTTCCCCCGGTAAGAAATAATAACGTGGTGGTGAACATCAGGAACCAGTTTGATGAGACCATGCCATTTTACACCAGCCCCATTGGAGGTGTGCCAACATATATTTACGATGATGCCAGGGCTGTCCCATTAGACCAACAATAATCAATTCTCATTTATGAAGAAAACGCTGTTCTTTTTCTACCTGATCTGTGCACAGATAATAGCGTTGCAAAGTCAGACCTTCCAGATCATGCGTTACGGGATCGAGGACGGCCTGTGTCATGAATCAACCTACGCGGTGATCCAGGATGAAAATGGATTTATTTGGATCTCTACCAGCCAGGGACTGTGTCAACTTGATGGAATCAATTTTAAATCGGAGTTTGCCGGCGACACACTTCCAACGAGTATCGCTACAAAAAGCTATAAGGATAGCAAAGGCAGGATCTGGTTCGGGTACCTGGATGGGCAGATCGCTATGCTGGATGATGGTATTTTCAAAGTGTTTTCGCAGGAAGAGGAGGATGTTTCTGCAATTGCAGGGTTTGGCGAGGATGGAGAAGGCAACATCATTGTCATGACCCAGCAGCATGGGATGATCAGCATCGACAAGGATCTCCGATTCAGTTATCTTCCGGAGGCTTTTACGGGAACATTTATATCAGATTTCCTGGTTACCTCTGGAGGACAATTGCTTATCGGGGGTTTCAACGGCTTAGTGCTGTATATAAAAACTACAGGCGGGATGTACGAGCACGCGGGACGGATCGCCGGGGTTCCTTTTACGCGAATCCAGGACATCAAGCCCGGGATGCAAAACGGTACCTATTGGCTCGGAACAGAGGATGAAGGTTTGTTCAGGATTACAGGCACCGGTGAAGATCCCGCCGGGTATACCGCAACACATGTGGGTACTGATAGAGGGCTGAAATACAGTAGTATCGCCTCAGTATATGTCGACCCCGCGGGGTACCTCTGGGTGAGCGACTATGGCAAGGGAGTGTACCGTTTTTCACTGGATGATGACGGCGCACTTGGCAGGAGCCTTCTGTTTGATGTTGAGGGTGGGATG
>CAZOXI010000115.1:0-8207 GCA_964583445.1 uncultured Bacteroidaceae bacterium
GAATCCTGTTCCGTGTATACTTGTAACAGAGGATTATACTTCGATCGACGAAGGCATTCTTGCTGACGTGGCCCCCACGCTGCTGCATATCATGGGGGTGGATATTCCCGGAGAAATGACCGGTAAGGTGCTGGTGTCTGAATAGCAAGAACCAATTGCTGATTTAGTTGTCTTTTATAGTACAACGAAATTGACAGCATTATGAAAAAGCTAATTTACCTGCCGATGTTATCACTGATGATCCTGTTTTCATCCTGTGATTTCGATTTAGATTTCAACATTATTCCTGATTTTAATGATGTTGTAGATGAGATTTTTACCATCAACATCGATTCAGATCTTACCACTGGTTTTACCCAATCCGATTCGCTGGATCTCACCCAGTATGAAGCGTATGAAAAATACAAAGAGAACTTTACTTCGTTTGAAATAACTGAAATTACTTTTGAGATCGTCGAGTTCGATGCACCGGAGGACCTGTGGTTTTCAGGGACAATTATTGCCCACGACATGGATTCAACCGTCAGTGTGGTGATTGCAGAATTTGATACAATACACATCTATGAAGTATATAATGATTCAATTGAGGTGGACCTTGTGGAAGACCAGGCGGGACTCAGCCAGGTATCTACCTGGATGGAAGATCCGGGTAAATTCAATTATCACATTGAGTACGAGTTTGTGAACGAGGACACGACGCCATACATTTTCGCGGAGGAAGACTACGGCGATTTTTTCAAGATCAAGCTCAATATGGCCGTGCTCCTTGAAACCAAAGGCTAAGTTTATGTGCTGAGCACGTAGTATTCTATGGTATAATGTCCTTCTGTGTCGAAGTTGGGTTTGAAAGCTGGCAATTCCTTTACGGTCCTACCTTTTTCCAGGGTGATATGATCGAATTCTCTTTCGTCGACGATCGTACCATCTGCTGATTTAACCACGATTTTCAGTCGTACGACTTTTTGATCCCCGACATTCATCACTACCGGGGTAAGTTGATCGCGTTTGTGGTAGACCACATCCGTATTGTTGCTTCCTGCCATCACATCCTGCAATGCCATCCGGTTGATATAGAAACTCAGTTTGGCATGTCCCAGGGCGTCTATAAGTGGTTTCCTGTAGGTTCCGCTGTTCGGTCCCCCATGCAGGCAGCACCAGCTGAACCCATCTATATCTTTGATGCGTTGCCATTTCATGGATTCCCAGGCGCTGAATGCCTGCCATGCCTGGCTGATGTGCCATTCATCGTATGTGAATGTTCTCCCAATACTGCCTACATCATAGTGATTCTCATAAGAAGGCATCTGGTACCAGGGATTTCCGCGGGCCAGTTGAAAGTTTTGCATCCCGATGGATTCTTCATGTTCAAAATTGAAATAGGCCCGTTCCGGACTTTCAAGCAGTGACTTCCTGTATGGATCGGGCCAGTTTCTTATTTGTTGCCATTCTGCACCATACCCGGTGAGTGCATCCTGGTTGCCCCTGACGATCAGCGGAGCTGTCCACGCTGCAGCGGGTTCAATGGTATTGCCCTCCGGGTCAATGGTACCGGCATCATTCCTGTAAATAAAGTGCCTGTTATAGGAGGCGGGTGAAATCAGTCGTGAGGTATCTGTACCGGCAATGGTGCGGTATATTTTCGTAATGAACCGGTTCGAATAGGAAAGTGGTTTACCTTTGAACTTGTTCGGATGGTTTGCTCCTTCCCACATCACGATGCTGGGATGGTTGAAAACCTGTTCCATATATAACGGATACCCTTCGAAATCAATACCACCCCACTCGCCTTGCCGGATCCATGAGGTAGTGGGCCAGATCAGCATCAGCCCCAGCTGGTCTGCCATCTCGGCAACCCGTGGATCATTCACACTGTGGGCATATGTTCCGCCGGCGTGCACATGAATACGCAGCATGTTCCCGATCTTTTTGCAGGCCAGCAGTTCATCAGCGAGTACGGGGGCCGGCGGACAACGGTTCCACTTTGCATTGTTCTCAATGGGCATCCTGAATCCCATGGTTTGTGCTCCTCCCAGCAGTTCGGGCTGTCCATTGATCCTGAAAATACCACCCTCCTGGCTGACAGTCCTGATCCCTGTGGTGAGCATTTCATCGTCGATCAGCACATTCCCGGCATAGAGTTTGGAATGCACCCGGTAGAGATTAGGTGCGTCGTGTGTCCATAAAAGCGGATCTGTAATAACTCCTTCGTGGGAGATATGTAAGGTATCCCTGGCGAAGATCTGCACGGGCATATTGAATGAAGCTGTTTTCCGGCTTCCCTCCACGGGAAACCATGGATAGTAATCGATTTGGAGCATGCCATGGAAGGTAGAGTCGGAATGGTTTTCGAGCACCAACCGGTGGTACTGGCTGGCTCCATCTTCAAGTGACCGGGTGTATGTTTTGACCTGGTTGATGGTAATCCTTTCCGTGAGATCGATCCAAGCCCTTCCGCAAAACCAGCCCACATTCCTGTCCAGGGGAGCATGGTACAATGCCCCATCATTGTAAAAAGAGAAGACCCGGATCGCGATGGTGTTGATCCTGTATGGCACCAGGAAGTCTGAAATATCGATCTTAACAGGATGTCTTTTGTGGGTCACGAAAACCACTTTCCCGTTGATCCACACTTCTCCGCCCGGGTCGAGTGCTTCGATATTCAGCCATGCTTTTTCGAAGGCACCCAGGCTGACCTCTTTTCTCAGGTAAAGGTCTTCATCCGCTTCCAGGATACCTCCATGCAC
Source organism: uncultured Bacteroidaceae bacterium (assembly GCA_964583445.1). Lineage (GTDB taxonomy): Bacteria > Bacteroidota > Bacteroidia > Bacteroidales > M55B112. The sequence goes on from CAZOXI010000115.1 coordinate 2,745, forward strand.
GACAGGAAGCTGACCGGAGACCCATGTGCCGTCGTCGTACAGGGGCAGGTGCCATCCATCCAGCGGCGGGTGAATATTAAAATCTTCCTGCATAAAAGGAATCGATCTGTAGGGTTGCCGGGGCTTACATCCTGTTGTGTCGAAATAGATCCCGGTGAAATCATCCATCTGAATTCCCTGTCCGCCCCTGATCCTGATGGCATCCACCAGTGAACTGCTTTTCATGGAGGCCCAGTCGGCAACCTTCCTGTTGTTGACCAGCAGATTATAGCGATCATTGACCAGGTCGGCCTCGATTTTGAAATCATACCATTTGCCCGGGATGTAAGCCTCCCCCATCCGGTCCATGCCATCTGAGGTATAGAAGATATTGCCATTGGCATGAAATCCAACTTCTGCAATGGATCGGTCCTGGTTCCTTAGCTCGATGCTCAGGGGAACTTTTCCTTTCTGGTTCATGGCTTTCCAGGAGAGATGGAAACGCCACCCGATACTGTCGGTCCTGCGATGGATCGTTACACCGGGTTGCATCAAATGCAGGGTGCCCTCCTTCAATGAAACGCCAGGCTGTTGTTTCCATGTATTGACTGCTTCGAGGGATCGCTCATGATCCCCGGGGCGATAACCTGATTTTTTCCATTCTACCAGCTGGATGCGTCTTCTTTTATCGGGTAGCGGCTGCGGCTGAAGGTTTTCAAGGAAACGATTGATCTCCTCTTTGCTATTCACTTTGCTTTCCAGCGCACTGTCCAGGAACCACGCACCGGCTGTCCGGGCATAGTGCGCAAGGAAATCCACACGCTGTTCCGTATTAAAAAATGCAGTTTCACCTTTAAAGTCGGTCATCCCACGTGTGGTTTTGTCTTTGGAATAGTACCTCACTTCGAAGGAGGATGCAATCTGGCCGTTTACCCAGGTGAATGAACAAAGGATGCTGAAGAGTATAGGAAAGGTATGCCTCATGCTATTGAATTTTCCTAAAAATAGGAAAAAGTATATGGAAAACATGATCGCGGAAAGAGCTAGATGAAATTACGTACCTTCAAGGCATTGATGATGATCTGTACGATCACATTGGGTTCAAGGGTCATGCAATTGAATTTCATATCAAAACGTGTGTAGTCATTTCCTTTTCCCTGGAAATGGTCCCTGAACTGTTTTCTTTTCTTATCGATCGTTTGTGCATAATTCCGGGCCTGCTCAAGCGTCATGTCGAATTTGGAAGCAGTTCTGACGGCGCGCCATTCCAAGGGAGCTTCCAGCATGATGTGCAGTGATTTGGGTATATCTCGTGTGATAGCAACGCCTCCGCGCCCGACGATGATCGCATTTCCATACGTGGCGAAATTGCGGATGACTTTCGCAATAGTGGTCCTGATCTTCAGATCAGATTGGTAGTAATCCTTTGACTGGGCCAGCAGCATATCTTCCAGCATGTTCCTGCTCTTATAATTGAAAATGTGTTCTATTTGGTCATGATCGACGTTCAGTGCTTTGGCCGATTCGCTCAGGATTTCCTTGCTGATCCATTGCCACGGATGATCCTTGCATTTGGACGATTTATTTTTATTCAATTCATCTGCCAGGGAACCGGCAATTTTTTTGGCCGGGCATCCCAATTCCCTGGAAACAGTGATCACGGGACCGGGGTATATTTTCTTAGACGGACTTTCCTTGTACCATTCGTCCATGTATTTCGACAGATCAACTTTCATTGGGGTATGTTACTGATGAGGTACAATTTATGATAAATCCTGCTGATAGTCAAGTAAACAGGGTAATAAATGGAACCCATCCCGCAAATAGAAACATATCTGCAGATGGGTTGTTTTATAAGATAGCTTCAGCAGAATCATGAAAGCGCATACATATTCATACATTCACATATTTAAATTTGTTATATTTGTCAATAAAACCATACTATGAACAAAATTACTGTAATCGGAGCAGGGAATGTCGGTGCTACAACAGCGAATGTCATTGCCCAAAAAGATCTTGCCAGGGAAGTTGTATTGTTGGACATCAAAGAAGGGCTTGCTGAAGGTAAAGCGCTGGATATCTGGCAGACTTCTTCAATTCTTCACTTTAATACCAGGGTCACAGGAGTGACGAATGACTATCTGAAAACGAAGGGATCCGGAGTGGTCGTAATTACCTCCGGCTTGCCCAGGAAACCAGGCATGTCCAGGGACGATCTGATCAAAACCAATGCAGGGATCGTGAAAGAGGTAACCGAGCGTGTCATCAAGTATTCCCCGGATGCGATTGTCATTGTAGTTTCCAATCCGCTTGATGTGATGACTTATGCTGCCTTCCTGGCTGCGAACAAGGCACCTAATAAGGTGTTTGGTATGGCAGGAATCCTGGATACCGGAAGATATAAAGCATTTTTGGCTGATGCACTGAATGTTTCCCCTGAGGACATACATGCGATGTTGCTGGGTGGACATGGAGACACTATGGTTCCGCTGCCAAGGTACACTGCAATCAATGGTATTCCGGTGACCGAGCTGTTAGGTCCTTCAGTGATCGAAAAGATCGTTGACCGCACCCGCAAAGGGGGGGGAGAACTTGTGCGCCTGATGGGAACTTCTGCATGGTATGCACCCGGCGCTGCTGTGGCACAGATGGTAGAAGCCATTGTGGATGATCAGAAAAGGATCTTCCCGGTTTGTGCCATGTTGAAAGGGGAGTACGGACTGAAGGATATCTACCTTGGTGTTCCTGTGAAACTGGGTAAAGATGGCGTGGAAGAGATCCTTGAGATCAGTTTGAATGCCGAGGAGAAGAAACTATTGAAGACATCTGCAGAATCGGTGAAAACAGTGATGAAGGTGCTTGATGACCTGAAAATTTTCTGATCAGTCGGCCAACCACATTGATGCGCCGTGCTTGTCATGCAATCCTGAATCAGGATCGCAGCAGCACGGCGTATTTGCTTTAAATCTTTCGGCTACTTTCAAAAAAATAGTATTATATTTGCGGGTCCAAATGGAAGGACTTATTAACTCATTATTAATAAACTAGTTAAAAATGCAGAATAAAGGTGCTGTCAGATTGTTAGCCATTGTTTTTGCCGCAATTTGTCTTTATCAGTTAACGTTTACTTTTTTTGCCAACAAGGTAGAGCGCGATGCGCGTGAATATGCCCAGGGTGATGTTCAGAAAGAAAGAACTTACCTGGACTCCATGAAAAACGAAGTAGTATACAACTTCATTTGGCTGCAAAAGTATACATACCAGGATTGTAAAGAGCGCGAGATCAACCTCGGTCTTGACCTCAAGGGCGGAATGAACGTCATACTTGAGATTGCAGTAGAAGATATTATCAAGTCACTGGCAGCTCCCCAGTACCTTTCAGATCCCACATTCACGCAATCCATGGATGCGGCTAAAGAAAAAAAGGCAAGTTCAACATCCGACCTGATCGATCTGTTTGCCGATTCTTTCGAAGAGCAGAATCCAGGCGGCCAGATGGCCCAATTCTTCATGACACCGGAATCCAGGGGTGACATTGACTTCAATACCACCAACGACGAAGTGGTAGCGTTTCTCAAGGAAGAGGCTGAGGATGCGATAGATAATTCCTATAACGTGCTTCGTAACCGGATTGATCGGTTTGGTGTGGTGCAAATGAACATCCAGCGATTGGAACGCCAGGGAAGGATCCTGGTGGCACTCCCGGGCGTCAAGGAACCGGAGCGTGTCACCAAGCTGCTGACAGGAACGGCCAACCTTGAGTTCTGGACTACCTATCAGAATGTGGATATCTGGAATACCCTCCAGGAAGCCAACCAGACCATCGCTGATATGCAGAATGCATCGGAGATCCTTCAAGGTGAAATTACTGAAGAAGAAACAGCTGCGCAGGAGGACACTGCGGAGGAATCTGTCACTGAAACACCTGCTACGGATGATGAGATGATCCTGGATGGCGAAAGTCTCTTTTCAGACACATCTGATTTGAGTATCCTTGGTGAAGATGATACAACGGATCTTTTCCAGGAAGAGGAGTCTGCCTTCATGAAAGAAAATCCACTGTTCGCCGTGATGCGTCCCTACATGGACAATTCAGGCCAGCTGATCCCCTCTCCGATTGCCGGAGTTGTGGAACTGAAAGACACTGCCAGGGTAAATGAATTGCTCAGTATTCCCAGGGTAAAACAGTTGTTCCCGGCTGACCTGGTGTTTGCGTGGCATTTCCAGGCACAGGGTGAGGTGACAGAGTTTCTGTATCTCTATGCCCTGAAGGCTACCAGGAATGGACAGCCTGCTATGGACGGAAAATATGTGACCGATGCACGTGTGAATACAGACCAGTATACCGGCGCGTTCGAAGTATCTATGAACATGAATTCAGAAGGTGCAAAGCGCTGGGCAAACCTTACCAGGGAAAACGTGAACAGGGCCATTGCCATCGTGCTGGACGGGGTGGTCTACTCTGCACCGAATGTTAATGAAGAGATCAAGGGAGGCAGTTCCTCCATCTCAGGTAATTTTACGCAGAACGAGGCAACAGACCTTGCCAACATCCTGAAGTCAGGTAAAATGCCTGCGCGTGCCCGGGTCATATCGAGCGAGGTGATCGGACCCTCATTGGGGGCCAAGTCGGTGAAGGATGGTTTCACTTCATTCCTGATCGCATTTATAGTCGTATTGCTTTACATGGTATTCTACTACAGTCGCCGGGCGGGCTTGGTTGCAGATATTGCTTTGATGGCCAACATGTTTTTCCTGATAGGAGTACTCGCTTCTTTGCAGGCGGCCTTAACTCTTCCGGGTATTGCCGGTATTGTGCTTACGATCGGTATGTCGGTGGATGCGAACGTATTGATCTATGAACGGATCCGGGAGGAACTTGCAGCCGGAAAGGGCAAGAAGGCAGCCCTGAAAGATGGGTACAGGAATGCCTATTCAGCGATTATTGATGCGAACGTGACCACGTTCCTGACCGCTTTGATTCTCTTTTTCTTTGGTACGGGACCCATCAAGGGTTTTGCAACCACGCTGGTAATCGGTATCCTTACATCATTGTTTTCTGCAGTGATCCTTACCCGACTGGTATATGAGCGCTGGCTTGACAGGGGCTGGAAACTTACCTTTGCTACAAAGCTTACAGAAAATGCCTTTAAGAACATGAATATAAACTTCCTTGGCAAAAGGAAAGTATTTTATGTTATTTCAGGGATCATCATCGCAGGCGGAATTCTTTCCCTGTCATTTAAAGGTCTGAATGGGGGCGTCGACTTCACAGGTGGACGCAACTATGTAATTGAATTCAAGGAAGAGGTGGAAGTTGACGAAATCCGAACGATGCTTGAAGAGGCCTTTGGAGAGATGCCAACGGTGATCACCTATGGTCAGAAAAATACGGTGCGGGTAACAACCAAGTACCTCATCGACGACGAGAGCCCGGATGTTGATTCACTGATCAAGGCAAACATGTTTACCAGTTTGCAGCCT
>CAZOXI010000116.1:0-8186 GCA_964583445.1 uncultured Bacteroidaceae bacterium
GCCAACGCGTAGGCCGTGGCCCAGGTGTCGGCGCCGGCAAAGGCCCGATCGGAAAGAAGCACGGTCTCGTCGGCGCCCATGGCGTAGCACTCCAAAAGGGCGGTCTCGGCCTGGGGCGGGCCCATGCTCAATACTGTGATCTTTCCCCCGTATCGCTCCTTGAGCCTTACCGCCTCTTCCAGAGCGTGCTTGTCGTCGGGGTTGACTATGCTGGGCACGCCCTCTCTGATCAGCGTGCCGGTCTTGGGGTCGGTCTTGACGTCCGTGGTATCGGGAACCTGTTTGACGCAAACGATTATGTTCATTTGTTCACCTCTTTGATAAAAATATCTTTTTTTATTTGTCGAACTTGTCTTGATTTTGTAGTAATAGTACCTATAATCCCAGGGAGCCGGCGATCACCATCTTCTGGACCTCGTTGGTGCCTTCGTATATCTGGGTTATCTTTGCGTCCCTCATGAAACGCTCCACAGGGTAATCCTTGGTATATCCGTAGCCGCCGTGGATCTGCACGGCCTTGGTGGTAACGTCCATTGCGGTATCCGATGCGTACATCTTGGCCATGGCGGCTTCCTTGCTGTAGCGTTTATTGTTGTCCTTGGCGTAGGCCGCGGCGTAAACCAGGTATCTTGCCGCCTGAACCCTGGTTTCCATGTCGGCCATCATCCATCTTAGTCCCTGAAACTTTCCTATGGGCCTTCCGAACTGCTCCCTTTCCTTGGCGTACTTTACGGTCACATCGAGAGCTCCCTGGGCGATTCCCAGGGCCTGGGAGGCCACTCCGATCCTTCCTCCGTCCAAGGTGGCCATTGCGATACCGAAACCCCTGCCCTCCTTGCCAAGAAGATTTTCTTTCGGCACTCTTAGATCCTGGAACACAAGCTCAGCCTGTTGAGAGCCGCGTATGCCCATCTTGTCCTCGATGGTGCCTATGGAAAAGCCTTCCATGCCTTTTTCGATAATGAAGGAGGCAGGCGTACCGATGCGTGTCAGGAAATTTGAAGGATTGGCAACAGATTTTCCGGTAACGGTTACCACGCGCTCGATAAGCGGCCTGTTTTTCTGAACGGCCAGGTAGGATGCAAACGCGGTTCCGACGTTGAAAACCACAACACCCACATCGATGGGCAGTCCCCCGGAAGGCACTTCACGTTTAAGCAGTGCCTGCACCAGTTGTTTTTCACCGCCCTGCGGATATTTTACTTTCAGCCCCTGCACGCTGATCCCTTGTTCCTCTGCAACGGCCCGGGTCATGACTTCGATGGCATCCGGTTTATTGTTCTCGATCCCGATGATCGCTTTTTCAACGCCGAGCCCTTTCATTAGTATATTGATCCCTACAACCAGTTGCTGATGCTTTTCCAACATCAGTGCATGGTCGGCAGTAAGATACGGCTCACACTCCACCCCGTTGATCAACAGGTATTCTGCCTTTTTTCCTTTGGGTGTCATGAGTTTGACATGCGATGGGAATGTGGCACCACCCAGTCCCACGATCCCGGCTGCAAGTATCTTATTCCGGATCTCCCCGGGTGTACCATCAATGTTTGTCAGGAGGTCATCAGAAGTATCAATACCTTCTTCCCAGTTGTCCTCTGTTTCTACCTGGATCTGCACAGCCAGCTTCTTATAGCCGGAGGTATCCGGGAATTTATCTACTTTCAGGACTTTGCCTGTGACGGAGGAATGAATGTTGGTGGAGATAAAACCTTCCGCCTGGGCGATCAACTGTCCGGTCTTCACTTCATCACCCCTGTTGACCAGTACTTTCGAGGGTGCTCCCAGGTGCTGTGACACGGGGATGATGACCTGTTCCGGCAGCCCGGCAAATTCGATCTTTTTCCCGGCCGATATTTTGTTTTCGGGCGGATGAACGCCGCCCCTGGAAAATGTCAGTAATCCCATGGTCTAATCCTTTTGCGTTTTTTTGTTTGCATCCCCATTGTCGCCGGTCTCACCGCCAGCATCAGTTTCAGTATCTTTTTCTGCATTTCCAGCTTCGTGTTTTCCCTCACTGGATGCTGCTTCAACTTTCTCTTTCTTCTTTTTATCTGCCCTGGCATCAGAGGATTTTTCAGATTTTCCTGTTGGCTTTGCAGCGTCTTCTTTCTTTGCAGTGTCTTCCTTCTTTGCAGTGTCTTCTTTCTTTGCAGTGTCGTTTTCTTTTGTGCTCGTCCTTTCTTTTGCTGCCACCTCTGCTTTCGCCCCTGCTCCTTCTTTCTCCTTTTCTTTTGCCCCTGCCCCTGCTTTCTCCTTTTCTTTTGCCCCTGCCCCTGCTTTTGCTCCGGCTTTCTTCCCGTCTTTTGCTTTGCTCTCGTCTTTATTCCTGGGTGGAGGGAAATTGATCTCCAGGATGGCATCTGTCGGACATTCCGGCACGCATTTCCGGCACAGCCGGCACTTGACAGAATCAATGTATGCCAGGTTATTTTCCATGGTAATGGCATCGAACGGGCATACTTTGAAGCATTTGCTGCAACCGATACACGCCACGCTACAGTATTTTTTCGCCACCCCGCCTTTTTCCTCATTGATACAGCTGACAAAGATCTTCCGGTCTTTTTTGTTTTTCTTCCTCAGTTCGATGATATCGCGCGGACAGGCTTCCACGCAAGCGTTACAGGCTGTACAGTTATCATCCACCACTTCCGGAAGTCCTGTTTCCGGGTTCATATGGATGGCATCAAAATCGCATACCTCAACGCAATCACCGCAGCCAAGGCATCCGTGCGGACAACCCCCTTCGCCTGTGTACAAATTGTGGGCAACTGCGCAGGATACAGCACCATCGTATGTGTTGGTGCGCGGTCGGTACTGTGGCTGTCCGTTGCACCTGACAACCGCAACCAGCGGATCCTGCTCTACCGCCTCCCTGCCGAGTATTTCGGCCACTTTGGCCATGGTCTCATTCCCTCCAACCGGGCAATACAGGTCATCAAATGTTTCTGATTTCACCAGTGCCTCGGCAAAATTCCTGCAACCTGCAAAACCGCATCCGCCACAATTGGCAGCTGGCAATGCATCTTCCACCTGGTCGATCCGCGGATCTTCATAAACCTTGAACCGCTGCGCGACAAAGTAGAGGATAATGGCTGCCACAGCTCCTATGGCAACCAGGGTGATCATTGTGTATATGATAATCTGACTCATAAGTCGTTAAAATAATTTCTCCAGTTTAAATGTAAATGCGCTATTGATCCGGTCCCTTAAAAAGTAGATCACCAGGTAATAGGGTACCAGGGATGCCAGGGACCAGATGCCTGCCTGCAGTTCAGAAAGTCCCGCAGCAGTGAGCACAATGAGGATGAACATTAACACCAGGAACGGATACACATATCCGAATGCAACGGCACGAAGTCCGGTACTCCTGGCAATGGATACCTTTACCTGTTCACCTGTCCGGAAGCTTTTACCTTCTGTGGGGACGGTCATGACCTTTTCTTCCTGGTCTGCAGCGCTGCAGGCTCCCTTTGCATGACAAGAGGCACAGGCCGACTGGCTGTTGATCCTGACAAGTGCCGACTGCCCGTTGACCGATTCCACGAAACCAATGTGATTGAGACTATTTTTATCTGACATGTTACCCTCCTTGAAAACAGCTACAAAATTATTGATGTTGCGCTGTTACGGGTTGTTGCAGATCATATTTCGTTGGAAAAGCAAGCTATTTATTTTCGGTTTAAATAAGGAGGGATCATTGATTGAGTGGATTACATTTGAATTTGACCAGGTCCATGAGCATGTAAGGCGAGCGCCTGTTTTTCCCTGGTCAGAGCACTGTATTTTGGTTGGCATGCGCTGTGCATCCTGCTTCAATGCACGCAGCTGTAGTTTATCGCAATGCATCGTGTGTCATTGACAGCAGTTGTTCCGTATCATTTATCCTTCAGCCATTCGAATATTTTTTCCACATCCTCCTTGCGACACAGGTCTGTGCCCGGGGTCATCGTCGCTGCCGTTCCTGCGGCAACGCCATATTTCACAGAAGTAAGGAGATCTTCACCACGGGATTGTGAAAGAATAATCCCTGCAAGCATGGAATCACCCGCGCCTACCACGCTTCTTTTCTTTACGGTTGGCGGGATCACATATTGAATATCCTTTTTTGTCGCCACCATGGCGCCCCTGGGCCCAAGAGATACGATCAGGACTTCGGCCTTGCTCTCACGGATGATCTTCGCAGCAATGTCTTCCTGTTCCATGCCGAAGATCTCCTTTTTACCTACCAGAGCGCTTAGTTCGCCAAGATTTGGTTTCATCAGGCAAACGCCCCTGTTGGCTGCCTCTTCCAGGGCCTTCCCCGAAGTATCCACTACGCACTTCGCATTTTTCTTTTTTGCCAGCGCGGCGATTTCACCATAGTAACCTGTAGGGACATTACGTGGCAAGCTGCCGCTTGCGACAATATATGCTGCATCTTCGGAAAGCGCACTGACTGTATCTGTGCATTTTTGAATCTCTTCCTGGTTCAGCTTGCTTCCGGGCATACCGAACCGGAACTGGTCATCAGTGCTTTTCTCCATGACCATCAGGTTTTCCCTTGTATTATCCTCTATGCCGATCATCCGGTTTTCCACGCCCTCTTCGTCCAGCAGTGCCTTGATCATATCTCCGTTGGGTCCACCAGCTGCAAAAATGGCGAGGGATTCGCCCCCGAGGATTTTTATGGCCCTGGAAACATTGATGCCTCCACCACCTGCATCATAGGTGGGTGCCTCACTGCGTAGTTTTTTGTATGGTTGTAACTGTTCGATCCGGATGCTTTTGTCAAGGGCCGGATTCATGGTAAGTGTAACGATTTTCATTGATTTATGGATTTAGAGAAAACGCGACGATTGTTTCTTGTTGATGACTCGTTATGGTTGCATAAAACATGTTGCAGTATCAGAACATGTTGCAGCATTCTACTTTCTTCTGTATTTGCCTTTATACTCGGCCCTTGCGAGTGTGAGCCCGTTGACTGCATTATAAAAGTCTTTCCCTCCGTGGATTGATTCAGGTGGAATTTTCTTTTTTAGCGCAAATACCCTGAAAATGTAAGTGTGTTCTTCACCCTCCGGCGGACAGGGGCCGCCATACCCTTTCTTTCCAAAATCATTTTCACTATGGTGCCCGCCATTGGCAAGTTTTACCTGGAGTGGTATTGCCTCCTCAAGTTCATGGACTTCAGGTGGCAGGTCATAAACGATCCAGTGCGTAAAGGTGCCATTCGGCGCATCCGGATCTTCCATGATCAGGGCAAAACTGACTGTTGCTTTGGGTTCACCTTCCCATCTCAGCGGTGGGGAGACATTTTCCCCGTCGCAAGTATGTTTTACAGGGATATCAAATCCGTTTTCAAACGCCGTGCTGGTTAATGTAAGTGCCATAATTATTGTGTTTATTTTGTGATTGAGTGATTTCCTTTCAGCGTATATGTATTATAATCAAAAATCATTTCAGCATCTCCTGCTTTTAAATGAATTGGCGGGGATCTGAACCGGGTAAGATGTGTAATAGTTCCACACAATCCGTCAATTCCGTTCATTTTTTTCTACAAAAGGGGAGTGCTTGATTTGATCGGCCTGGTTTCTCCCCTTCGCATGGGTACCATTTGAATAGTATCCCTGTTTACCCGGTTTTAAGAACCCTTCACCAGTCATGTCAATGCTCTCTTATAAACAGGGAAGCCCTCATTCCCCTGCCGGCTGCAGTCAACGTCCGTGATATCTTAAATACCCCGTGCATCTAACCGTAATACCGTTGTAACCTAAGTATTCAAATTCTATACCATAAGATTCGTTCAGTGGGTTCAAAAACCAGGCTGTCCGCATCATGCCATCCCATTCCGGATCTCCCGCCGAGGAGTGCCTTTCCCCGGCATGGTGCTTTTGAACCGCCTTGTGTATTTGGATTCGTTTTTGCATGGCATCATAAAAACAAAACATTATGGGACAATCTGACGATACCATTTCACGGGAAAAGGCAAATGAGGAAATACGAAAAATGAAGGACCATTTTTATGACCCGGAAGATCAGCTTGAGAAGCTTTTTGAGCAAATTGGGAATTCGCGGATCGTGCTGCTTGGTGAAGCTTCCCATGGGACTCATGAATACTACACATGGCGGGCTCGCATCTCAAAGGAACTGATCAGGAACAAGGGATTCAACATGATCTGCGTGGAGGGTGACTGGCCCGATTGCTACCGAATCAACAGGTATATTCGTTCCTATACTGAAGACGATGTCTCAGCGCTCCAGGTGCTCAAAGAATTCCACAGGTGGCCGACATGGATGTGGGCCAATTGGGAGATTGCTGCATTGATGGACTGGTTGAAAAACCACAACAAAGGAAAAGATTTCAGAGGTCAGGCCGGATTTTACGGACTGGATGTATACAGCCTCTGGGAATCACTTGAGGCCATTTTCGACTACCTGGAGAAGAATGATCCGGCAGCGCTTCCGGTCGCTGAAAGGGCGATTCAGTGTTTCGAACCTTATGACAGGGAAGGGCAGGATTACGCGACAGCCGCCAGGCTGACACCGGAATCATGTGAACCGGCGGTGCTGCGGTTGCTCATGGAGTTGCGAGAACGCGTGCCCATGTACAATTCAGACCCGGAAGCACCATTCAATACGGAACAAAACGCACATACAGCTGTGAACGCCGAGCGGTACTACCGTTCGATGATTAAAGGCGGACCGGAATCATGGAATATCCGGGATACCCATATGACGGATACCCTTGAAAGGCTGCTTGATTTTTACGGATCGGATTCCAAAGCCATTGTCTGGGAACACAACACCCATATCGGTGATGCCAGGGCCACAGACATGCACCGCCATGGCATGGTAAACGTGGGTCAGCTTGCCCGCGAACGATGGAAGGATCAGGCGGTTTTTTCGGTCGGGTTCGGATCCTACCGGGGAACGGTGATTGCAGGGGAATCATGGGGAGCACCCATGGAGGAAATGGAGGTCCCGGCAGCGAGAAAGGACAGCTGGGAAGAGTTGCTTCACCGGGAAGGTCCGGAAGATAAAGTGATCATCTGCAGGGAGATCAAGGATTACGAACTGATGTCGAAACGCCTGAGTCACCGGGCCATAGGTGTGGTATATGATCCCACGATGGAACGCTACGGGAACTATGTACCCAGCCTTATTCCGGCACGGTATGATGCTTTTATGTTCATTGATGAAACCAAAGCGCTTCACCCGATATATACCAGCAAAGAGGAAAATCTTGTACCGGAAACCTATCCCTTCGGACTGTAGTCCTGCTATAAGAAGTTTTACACGAGGATCATACGGTTTGTGGAGAAAATGATCCGGGCGATTCCCGTGCCAGCAACGAGGATGCATGCATGACAGCATTGATGTCCTCGTGTTCAGTCCAGGTCGGAGCAGAAGAGCTGGCAGGTTCCGACCAGAATTTTTCGATCTCCTGTGCCAGGGACACGATTGTTCTGTTCAGCCATTATTCATCGGTTAAAATTGTGTAACATCTTCTACGGAAGTGAAGGTGCTTTCTACACTTTACCTTGCACAATTGGGTCCGGGCTATCTCTTTTTTTCCGTCATGGGAACAAACCGTACCTGGATCAGTTCTTCTGTTGCAAATGTATCCGCACCTGTTTTGACCAGGAGCATTAGTTTCTGATAGGTATTTTCTACCGGGGCAAGCAACCGGCCTCCTGGTTTAAGTTGTTCTTTGAGGGCATCAGGTATATATGGTGCTGCAGCCGTAAGCACGATCTTGTCAAACGGCCCCCGCTCCGGCCAGCCATTGTATCCGTTATCATATTTTACAAATACATTTTTTATCCCGGTCTTTGCAATATTCTCTTGTGCCAGGTCAGCAAGCCATTCGATGATCTCAACGCTGTACACCTCATTCACCATCCGGGAGATTACTGCAGCATTATAGCCGCAACCACTTCCTACTTCCAGCACCCTGTCGCCCTGTTCAAATCCGATGACCTGTGCCATATATGCAACAATGTAGGGCTGACTGATGGTCTGATCCCTCCCGATGGGAAGGGCTGCATCATCGTATGCATGTTGTTTCATCTCATCCGGCACAAACAGTTCCCTGTCAACGGAGCGCATTGCAGCCAGTACGTTTTCATCATCAATATCACGTCCCTTTAGCTGGACCTCTATCATATGTTCTTTACTGCTCATAATCGCTGTTGTTTTTTGTGATT
>CAZOXI010000117.1:0-8185 GCA_964583445.1 uncultured Bacteroidaceae bacterium
TCCCAGCATCGCCTCACGGTGTCCCTTCTGCCTGCTTAAGTGATTTAGTTTCTTCTTATGTCTCATCTCAATTAATCCTTGTCAAGTTTGTATTTGCTGGTATCCAGACCAAAGCTGAGGTTCATGGATGCCAGGAGTTCCTCAAGTTCTGTCAGCGATTTCTTTCCGAAATTCCTGAATTTCAACAGGTCATTCTTATTGAATTTCACCAGGTCGCCGAGTGTTTCCACCTCTGCTGCTTTCAGACAGTTCAATGCCCGGACAGAGAGGTCCAGATCGACCAGTTTTGCTTTCAGCAGCTGACGCATATGCAATACTTCTTCATCGAACTCCTCGTTCGCGAAGCCCTCGTCAGCATCCAGGGTGATCTTCTCATCTGAGAAGAGCATGAAGTGATAGATCAGGATCTTGGCTGCTTCCTTCAGTGCATCTTTGGGATGAACGGAACCATCGGTTTCGATATCGATGACCAGCTTTTCGTAGTCGGTCTTTTGCTCCACCCTGTAGTTCTCGATCTCGTATTTTACGTTTTTAATTGGCGTGTAAATAGAGTCGATGGCGATCAGTCCGAATTCTGATTCTGCGGGCTTGTTTTCCTCTGCGGGAACATAACCGCGCCCTTTATTGATGGTCAGCTCCATCTGGAGCTTGACATCTGATTCCATGTGGCAGATCGTCAGGTCAGGGTTCAGCACCTTGAATCCATTGAGGAACCTGCCCAGGTCACCAGCTTTAAACGTATCCTGTCCGGAGATGGTCACAACGACTTTCTCCTCGTTCACATCTTCGATCTGTTGTTTGAAACGGATCTGTTTCAGGTTCAGTATAATATCGGTGACGTCTTCGATCACGCCTGTTATTGTTGAAAACTCGTGTTCAACACCTTCGATCTTTACCGTGGTAATGGCAAAGCCTTCTAGAGAGGCAAGCAGTATTCTTCTAAGGGCGTTCCCTATCGTGATACCGTAGCCCTGCTCCAGTGGTCTGAACTCGAATTTGCCGCGCTTATCGTCGGCTTCAAGCATAATAACCTTATCTGGTTTCTGGAATGCTAGTATGGCCATAATATAATATGTATATTGTTTATTTTGAATATAATTCAACGATGAGTTGTTCCTTGATATTCTCAGGAATTTCCTCCCTTTCAGGACGATTCAGGAATTTGCCAGTCATTGTTGCCCCATCCCATTCCAGCCAGCTGGATGATCCTGAGCGGTTGCTTTCAAGCGCATCCTGGATTACAACCAGGGATTTGGATCGTTCTCTTACAGCAACGATATCGCCCGGCTTGAGTGTATAGGAGGGTATGCTAACCACCTCCCCGTTCACAGTAATGTGGCGGTGGCTGACAAGCTGGCGTGCAGCATCCCTTGACTGGGCGATGCCTAACCGGAATATCACGTTATCAAGACGTGATTCGAGCAGTTGCAGCAGGATCTCACCTGTTACACCCTTGCTCCGTGAAGCTTTTTCAAAAAGATTGCGGAACTGCTTCTCAAGAACACCGTAGGTATATTTTGCCTTTTGTTTCTCTTTCAGCTGGATCCCGTATTCCGAAGATTTGCGTCTTCTTTTGTTCATACCATGGGATCCCGGGGGATAATTCTTTTTCTCAAAAGATTTATCGGTACCGTAGATTGCTTCACCGAACTTCCTGGCAATTTTTGTTTTTGGTCCTCTGTATCTAGCCATCTGTAACTATTTGTAATATGATTATACTCTTCTTCTTTTGGCCGGACGGCATCCATTGTGTGGCAACGGAGTCACGTCGACAATCTCGGTCACCTCGATACCTGCACCGTGAATGGTACGGATCGCAGATTCCCTGCCTGATCCCGGTCCTTTGACATATACTTTCACTTTTCTCAGTCCAAGGTCATAGGCAACCTTTGCGCATTCCTGCGCTGCCATCTGTGCTGCATACGGCGTATTCTTTTTTGAACCACGGAATCCCATTTTACCGGCAGATCCCCAAGAGATCACCTGTCCCTGACTGTTGGTCAGTGAAATGATAATATTATTAAAAGAAGCGTGAATATGCGCCTCTCCAACTGGTTCAACCTTAACGGAACGCTTCTTTGATGATCCTGTCTTCTTAGCCATGTTATGATCTTCTTATTTAACTGCTTTCTTTTTATTTGCGACTGTCTTCTTGCGACCTTTCCTGGTCCGTGCATTGTTCTTGGTACTCTGACCCCTTACAGGCAGACCAATACGATGACGGATTCCACGATAGGAACCGATGTCCATCAGGCGTTTGATGTTCATCTGCACGGAGGATCTGAGCTCACCCTCCACCTTGTAACTTTCATTCACGATTTTACGGATCTTGCTCACCTGGTCGTCATTCCAGTCCTGGACTTTGACATTCCTGTCAACACCAGCTTCATCGAGGATCTTCTGGGCGGAACTTCTTCCGATTCCGAAAATATAGGTCAGCCCAACCTCACCCCTTTTGTTCTTCGGTAAATCTACGCCAACGATTCTAGCCATATTCTTTGTTTAATTATTTTTCTGTTAAAGATTATCCCTGACGTTGCTTGAACTTGGGATTTTTCTTGTTAATCACGTACAAGCGTCCTTTCCTGCGCACGATCTTGCAATCTGCGCTGCGCTTTTTTACTGATGCTTTGACTTTCATTATTTCTAAGCTCTTTATTTATATCTGTATGAAATCCTGCCCTTGGTCAGGTCATAGGGTGACATTTCCACCTTCACCTTATCTCCCGGCAGTAATTTTATATAATGCATTCTCATTTTTCCTGATATGTGGGCTGTGATCACGTGACCGTTCTCCAGCTCAACACGAAACATTGCATTAGACAAAGCTTCGGTGATCACACCATCCTGTTCAATCGATGCTTGTTTTGCCATATTCAGACTATTTATTTATTACTTCATCGATATAGGAAAATGTAGATAAAATATCTGCTTCTCCTTTATCAACTGCAATTGCCAACTCAAAATGTGCAGACGGCTGATGGTCTGCTGTGCTGATGGTCCAGCCATCAGCTCCCTGGTTGACCTGGCGCTTGCCCATATTGATCATGGGTTCGATACAGATCACCATTCCCTTCTTCAGTTTCACACCCGATCCCCTTCGTCCGTAATTCGGTACCTCAGGTTCCTCGTGCATGCGCCGTCCGAGCCCGTGCCCGACCAGTTCTCTAACCACGGAGTACCCGTGACTTTCAGCGTATTGCTGAACGGCATAACCGATATCTCCCACACGTTGTCCTGCGACAGCTTTTTCAATTCCCTTATAGAGACATTCCCTGGTTACTTTCATCAGCTGCTTCACTTCCGGGGAGGCTTCACCGACCTCGAACGTAAATGCCGTATCGCCATAGAACCCATTTTTCACCACTCCGCAATCCACCGATACAATGTCCCCTTCGCGAAGGATCACCTCCTTTGCCGGTATGCCATGCACCACCTGTGAATTGACCGACGTACAAAGTGTTGCAGGAAATCCCTGGTATCCTTTGAACCCGGGAACCGCATCATGGTCACGAATGAACGTCTCCGCGATTTCATCCAGCTTTGCTGTGGAAACCCCCGGACGGACAATTTTTCCGACCTCTGCAAGTGTCTTTGACACCAGCAGGTTGCTTTCCCGCATCAATTCAATCTCTTCCGCTGTCTTTAAATAGATCATCAAAGAACGCTTCTCAGTTTAGATCGCCGAGGATGCGCCACCGGCACGTCCCTTGATCTTTCCTGATTTCATCAATCCGTCGTAGTGACGCATCAACAGGTGACTTTCCACCTGCTGCAGTGTATCCAGGATCACACCCACCATAATGAGCAGGGATGTGCCTCCGAAAAACATTGCAAAACTACTGTTCACCTGGAACATCATTGCAAATGCAGGCATGATCGCCACAAAAGCAAGAAAAAACGAACCAGGCAGGGTAATCTTCGACATCACCGAATCGAGGAATTCGGCTGTTTTTCGTCCGGGTTTAACTCCTGGAATGAATCCTCCGTTTTTCTTCATATCCTCTGCCATCTGCGTAGGATTCACCGTGACGGCAGTATAGAAATAGGTAAATAGTATGATCAACACCGCGTTGGTAAAGTTGTACCAGAATCCCACCGGGTTTGAGAACGCGGCTGCAACACCTGACGCTGAGTCAGACTGTGCAAACCCGGCAATCGTGATGGGAATGAACATCAGTGCCTGCGCAAAGATGATCGGCATTACACCGGCAGCATTCACCTTCAGCGGAATGTACTGTCGTACGCCGCCGTACTGTTTGTTTCCAACGATCCGCTTGGCATACTGTACCGGGATCCGCCTGGTCCCCTGCACCAGCAGTATGGAAAGCATGAACACCACGAACAGGATCAGAATCTCCACAAGGAATGCCACGAGTCCGCCTCCCTGCTGGGCAAGTCTTGCAGAAAACTCAAGTCCGAGTGCCTGCGGCAGTCCGGCAATGATACCGATCATGATGATCAGCGAGATACCATTCCCGATTCCTTTATCCGTAATACGTTCTCCCAACCACATGATGAACATGGATCCTGCTGTGAGGATGATCACCGCCCCGATCTTTGAAAAGCTCGGAGAGAATGCATCCGGTGGCAGCTGGTAAGAAAGGCTGGCGATGTAGGTGGGTGCCTGGAGCAGCAGGATGGCTACTGTAAGGTACCTGGAGATCTGGTTGATCTTTCTTCTTCCGCTTTCTCCTTCCCGTTGAAGTCGCTGAAAATAAGGCACTGCAATACCCAGCAGCTGGATCACAATGGTTGCAGAGATATATGGCATGATCCCCAGTGCAAAAATGGAGGCCCTGGCAAACGCTCCACCTGTAAACAGGTTAATGATATCCATGATGTTCCCTGAAGGTTGCTGCAGGTTGGCGAGCCGTGTGGGGTCGATCCCCGGCAGCACCACATGCGTTCCCAGTCGGTACACCAGCAATATTCCAAGCGTATACAGGATCCTCGACCTGAGTTCCTCGATCTTCCAGATATTCCTTAACGTTTCAAAAAACTTCTTCATCAAGTTTAGATTTTTTCGGCGGTACCGCCTTGTGCTTCAATCGCTTCAATTGCTGATTTTGAAAAAGCATGTGCTTTCACCGTCAGCTTTGCTTTCAATTCACCCTCGCCCAGTATCTTTACCAGTGTACTCTTCTGTACGAGGCCGGCATCGATAAGCGTCTCGACTGTGATCTCCGTATATTTCTTTTTGTCGGCCAGTTCCTGGAGTGTTCCTATATTGATGGCTTTAAACTCCTTGCGGTTGATATTGGTAAACCCATATTTAGGTACGCGACGCTGCAATGGCATCTGTCCTCCTTCGAAACCAATCTTCCTGGAGTACCCGGACCTGGACTTCTGTCCCTTATGACCACGGGTAGCAGTTCCGCCATGTCCTGATCCCTGGCCACGACCGATCCGTTTCCTTGCCTTTTTCGATCCTTTTGCGGGTTTTAAATTGCTCAAATCCATGTTTCCTGATCTATATTGTGATTATTACTTTACCTCTTCTACGCTGAGCAAGTGTGATATTTTGCTTACCATGCCCAGAATTTGCGGAGTTGCCTCCAACTCAACAGTATGGTTGATTCTTTTCAGACCCAGTGCTTCCAGGGTTCTTTTCTGACGGACGGTCTGCCCGATCTTGCTTTTCTTCTGGGTAATTCTGATTTTTCCCATTTTCTGCTTGATTATCCGTTAAATACTTTATTCATATTCACCCCGCGATGCTGTGCTACTGTATGTGCGTCCCTCAACTCGAGCAATGCCTGGAAAGTTGCTTTCACAAGGTTGTGCGGGTTAGACGATCCCTTGGATTTCGCAAGTACATCCTTCACACCTACACTCTCAAGCACTGCGCGCATCGCACCACCTGCCTTTACACCTGTACCGCTTGCTGCCGGCTTGACAAAGATGGTTGCCCCGCCATATTTTGAAAGCTGTTCGTGCGGAATGGTGCCGTTGATCACAGGAACCTTAATCAGGTTTTTCTTTGCATCCTCAACGCCCTTGGCGATTGCGGTAGTGACTTCATTCGCTTTTCCGAGTCCGTGTCCAACGATTCCGTCTTCATTCCCAACCACAACGATTGCAGAGAAGCTGAATGTTCTACCCCCTTTGGTTACCTTGGTCACACGTTGAATGCTCACCAGGCGGTCCTTCAGTTCGAGGTCACTTGTCTTTACTTTCCTTATACTATTTGTTGACATAGCAATTCTTAAAATTTAAGTCCATTTTCCCTGGCAGCATCGGCTAAGCTTTTAACCCTGCCATGATACAAATAACCGTTCCGGTCGAATTTAACGGTCTCAATACCTTTCTCTTTTGCTTTGCTTGCGATCGCCTTGCCAACCAGCTTTGCCTGGTCAATTTTGTTGACTTTCTCGGCAGCAATGCTTTTTTCTGTGGAAGCAGCGGAAACGAGGGTTTCACCGGTAAGATCGTTAATGAGTTGTGCATAGATCTGCTTGTTACTTCTGTAAACAGACATGCGGGGTAATTCACCCGTTCCGGTCAGGTTCTTCCTGATCCTCTTTTTGATCCTGCTTCTTCTCTGGTGCTTTGTTAAAGCCATTTCTATTATATTTTCTTTATTACGCGAATCTCTCAAACATTAAACCGCAGCAGACTTACCTGCTTTTCTCCTGAGCTGTTCACCCATAAATTTAATCCCTTTGCCTTTGTAGGGCTCCGGCGGACGGAAGGATCTGATCTTTGCAGCTACCTGCCCGATCAGTTGCTTGTCTGCACTTGTGAGTGTCACCACCGGGTTGGACCTTCGTTCGGTTTTGGCCTCCACCTTCACCTCGGCGGGAATCTGAAAATGAATGTCGTGTGAGTATCCAAGGCTGAGTTCCAGCACCTGTCCCTTTGCCTCTGCACGATATCCAACACCTATCAGTTCCATCTGGATAGTATAGCCTTCAGATACACCGGTGACCATGTTGTTCATCAGGGAACGGTACAGGCCATGCATCGATTTGCTCCTTATCTCATCATCGGGACGCTCAACCACCAGCTGATCCTCTTCCACTTTCACCTTCAGTGACGGGTCAACCTGCTGATGCAGTTCACCTTTGGGACCTTTCACAGTCACCAGGTTTTTGTCATCGACATTGATCGTGACGCCCTGTGGTATCGTTATTGGTAAAATTCCAATCCTTGACATGGTAAATATCTTTCTATATTAATAAACGTAACACAATACTTCACCGCCAACACCCAGGCTCCTGGCCTCTTTGTCGGTCATCACACCCTGCGAGGTGGATACGATGGAGATTCCCAGTCCGTTCAATACACGGGGAAGTGAATCTTTATCGGAATACTTTCTGAGTCCGGGGCGGCTGATCCTGCCCAGCTCCTTAATCGCCGGTATCCTTGTCTCCGGGTGATACTTGAGTGCGATCTTGATATTGCCCTGCGGACCTTTATCTTCAAACTTATAGTTCAGGATATACCCTTTTTCAAAAAGTATACGCGTGATATCTTTCTTCATATTGGATGCAGGAATATCGACGATCTTATGCTTCGCCAACACTGCGTTCCTTAATCTGGTCAGATAATCTGAAATCGGATCTGTCATTTTTATCTAATTATTCAACTGTTTAACAATTACCAGCTGGCTTTTTTAACACCTGGGATCAGTCCTGTGGAAGCCATTTCCCTGAAAGTGATCCTGCTGATCCCAAACTGACGCATATATCCTTTGGGCCTTCCTGTAAGTTTGCAGCGGTTGTGCAGCCTGATCGGATTCGAGTTCCTGGGCAGCCGGCTGAGTCCGACATAATCACCTTCAGCTTTCAGCCTGGCTCTTTTTTCGGCATACTTCTCAACCATTTTCTGGCGTTTCACTTCGCGCGCCTTCATTGATTCTTTGGCCATATTCTTATTTTTTAACGTTTTTAAACGGTAAACCAAATTCCTTCAGCAAAGCAAATGCTTCTTCATCGGTATCGGCGGTTGTCACAAATGTGATGTCCATTCCTGAGATCTTGTTCACCTTGTCGATATCGATTTCGGGGAAGATGATCTGCTCGGCAATACCCAATGTATAATTTCCACGCCCGTCGAACTTGGCGGAGATTCCGTTGAAGTCACGGATACGTGGCAGTGCCACATTGATCAGTCGCTCCAGGAATTCATACATCCGCTCACGACGCAGTGTCACTTTCACACCGATCGGCATTCCCCTTCT
>CAZOXI010000118.1:0-8167 GCA_964583445.1 uncultured Bacteroidaceae bacterium
GATGAAAATCTCATTCTTACCCACTTTCACTTCCGTCTTGTCGGGTGTCTGGAATGAAATATCCGCTGGTGTTTCAGGAGCTTCGGGTGCTTCGGGTGTTTCAGGAGCCTCAGGAGCCTCAGGAGCTTCAGGAGCTTCAGGTGCCAGAACTTCTTCCTGCGGTGTTGGTGCTGGGATCGTATCCTGTTGGGACATTGCGGGAGCGATGATCGCCATAACCAGGATAAGTGCTGATAACTTTTTCATAATATAGATATTTTTATCTGTTCATACTCTGTTTGGTGGTATGACGACCGGGGGAGGGAAAAAGTTACAGGGCATAGAAAAAAGTAGCGAAATGATTCTTGCTGATTCCATAAGGGATTGGGGGTGTGAGAATAGTGCAACCCGGACGGAAAAAAAGACAACTTTTTCAGAAACGGGCACCGATCACCACTACGTCATCGACCTGGTCAGAAACGGACTCCGATCACCACCACGTCATCGACCTGGTCAATGTTTCCCTTCCAGGCCTCGAACTCCCGGTCAAGCAGCTCCCGCTGTTCATTCATGGGTTTGCCATAGGCTTCCATGATCAACTGGCGGAACCGTTTTGACATCAGTTTTTTGGAATTCGGTCCACCGAACTGGTCCGCATATCCGTCAGAGAAGAGATAGATGATATCTCCCCTCTTTATTTCGATCGTACCCGGTTTGAAAGGATCCATTTTCTCGTGAATGGCCACCGGCATAGCTTCCCCTTTAATTCGGTTCAATTCCCCGTTACTGAGATGAAAAAACGGATTGTTCGCTGCAGAATAGGTCAGGATGCGGGTAGTGCGGTTGTATTTACACATCACCATGTCCATGCCGTCTTTATTTTCGCCGGAAGCTCCTTTTTGATGAAGCGTAGAGATGAGATAGAGCCGCAGCTCATTCAAAATCTCGTCAGGTTCAATATCTTCGTGTTTGGTGATTATCTCGTTCAGAAATCCAATCCCGAGCATACTCATGAATGCCCCGGGAACACCGTGTCCGGTACAATCAGCCGCCGTGAAATATATATGATCATGCTGTTCTGCTGCCCAGTAAAAATCACCACTGACGATGTCGCGGGGCTTAAAAAGCACAAAATGATCCTGAAGAACAGCGGAGAGCACCTTTGTGGAGGGTAACATGGATTCCTGTATCCGCTGGGCATACTGGATGCTGTCCATGATCTCTTTCTGCTGAGCGGCGATCTTATCCCGCTGTGCTGTTGCAATATCCCGCTGTGCTTCTATTTCAACATTGGCCTCTTCCAGCTCATGTGTCCGCTCTTTTACCAACTGTTCGAGTTTTTTCTTTTGCTGCTCAATCGCACGTACCCTTCCTTTATAGAACAGGTAGGCCAGGACGATGATAAGGATGACCAGGCCAAGTCTGAATACCCAGGTCTGGTACCATGCTTTTTTTATGGTAAAGCTGAAGCTTTCAGCATATCCCCACAGGTTGTTTTTGCCTTTGGCTTTATAGATAAATTCATAGTCTCCTGGTGGAAGGTTGTTGTAATAGGCCTTGAATTCATCTCCCCGGTGGTAGGAGGTATAATTGTTGCCGGTGCCGCGGAGGTAAAATTCATATTCAACGGATTTTTCATCTGTGAACGACAGGGCAGAGATCTCAAACACAAAATTATTCTGGTTGTGCCTGTAGGTTTTTCCGGAAACGGGATCAATCCGCTCACCATTAAGGGTCAGGCTTTCAATGTAACATACCGGGGCATAGGAACGGAAGGATTTTGCACGTATGTTGAAATTGGAAATGCCATGATAGGTGCCGATCCACAGCAGATCGTTCTTGTCAAGGTACAATCCGCCGGAAGTTATTTCATCACCGCTGAGTCCGTCTTTGGTGTCG
Source organism: uncultured Bacteroidaceae bacterium (assembly GCA_964583445.1). Classification (GTDB taxonomy): domain Bacteria; phylum Bacteroidota; class Bacteroidia; order Bacteroidales; genus M55B112. The sequence continues at coordinate 1,879 of CAZOXI010000118.1, forward strand.
ATCCTGAATTCGTGTTCTCGGGTGTTCGTGTTGAAGTAGGAGAATCCCCTGTTGGTCCCGACCCAAAGATAATTTTTGTTCTTGGCAGCCACAATGGTTTTGACCACCACGTTTTTATCGTATGCGGTCATTTCTATATTCTCAAACCGATGATCGGTGATGCGCCCGATGCCACAATCTGTTCCCACCCACAATATACTGTCACCGGGATGGAGTGACCACACATTGCAATCGGCTTCCATGACCGAAATAAATTGATCGCCGTCAAATTCCACGATTTCCTCGTTGTTTCCCCCAAGAATGCGTTCCTGGTATTCGCATAACTGGTAGATGTTCGAGGTATTGCGGTTTTTCAATTGTCGCGGCTGACTGTAGAAGTCTTCCAGGTAATACACTACGCCGTTGATACCGGTCAGAAGAAAAATTTCCTCCGATGCGGAGACAAAAATGTTTTCCGGGGTCAGTGAAAGCTGGGGAAACTGCGAAAAGCGTATGACCTGGAGGGTATTTACATTCACCTCATACACGCCAAAGGTGTTGGAGAGAAGAATATTCCCGTTATTCAGCCGGGCAGCAAGAAAGGTATTGTTGTTCACCCCGATGGAGGGTTTGTACTGGGTAAGTACATCCTTGAAGTAAAAAATTCCGTTATTAGAGGTGATCCAGATACGGCCGGTGTTGTCTTCGAAAATATTGTATATGAAAGAGTTGATGGTATTCGGAAAAAAGTTTCTCAATCCCTTCCTGTTGGTAAGTCGTTGCAAGCCACCGGAAAAACCGATCCAGATGTTGTCTTCCATATCTGCAAGAAATGACAGGATCTTGTTGTTCCTGATCCCGATTTCCTGTTCGTAGAGTACCGGGGCCTGGTCGGTGGAAATGACCTGGTAGATCCTGGCATCTGAGATCAACCAAACGGAGCCGTAATTATTGGTCTTGATCTCCGAAAAAATTTCAACCGGGAAATCCAGTCTTTCGTTGAGGTTGTAGTATTGCGCCGCATCACTATTTTTCCGCAACTGATCGAAATCCGCAATATACAGTCCGTCTTTTGTTGAGATCCAGATGCTGTCATTGATATCTACAAATACAGAAAAGGCATCCTGTTTACTGATCCTGGAAGTAGATTCCTGCGCCAGGTCGACCAGGAACACCCCCATGGAAGTGGCCAGGAGAATGCTTCCTGATTTTGGATCTTCGGTGATGTTATAAATCAGATTGGGCAGTTCAGGGAATACACTGTTGATATATTGTTCCTGTCCGTCAGGCCTGAGCAGGTAGGCCCCATCTTCACCAATAAGCCATTTATTGTTCCGGCGATCCACCAGGATTTTCTTGAATGATATGCCATCGAACCATTTAGTGGTAGCCGTGTCACGTCCGAATTCAGCTACACCATTGGTTGTGGCAAGGAATATGGTTCCCGTTGAGTCCTGTTTGATATCTCTGACCGAGTTGGCAGGAAGCCCATGGTTTTCATTATATACATACATCTCCCTGCCATTGTATCTTACTGCACCCGAATTGGTTCCGAACCAAATGTACCCCTTGCGATCCTGGAAGATCGAAAACACATCTTCCTGCGGCAAACCGTCATCTGCACCGTAATTGACATAAGGAAGCTGACCGGTCTGAAAGGATTCATAGTAACTGTTGATATATGCATCCGGCGTCTGCAGGGTATTGCCCTGAAGCGATTTCATCAATACACGGATCAGCCCGTTATCTGAAGAGGTACTGATGAATTCTTCCAGTTCAGCCTGGAGCCGGGGCTGATCTTTCCGCAATCCCCAGCATACATTCAGATCTCCCAGTGTGAGTTTTACTTCCATGCCGGGATATTTGGAAAGTTCATAAAATGCATTGTACAGGATAGTATAATCTGCATTTCCTGCAGCGACCTCCGGGAGGAAATCGTTGACTTTATCGGTAAAATAGTAGTTGTCCAGGTCGTTGTTGCTTAATATGTCTTCATAGACAGTTCTGGGAGCGATTACGCATGTCATTTCCTGCATGTCCCGGAGATTCTTGATTTCAGTCTCTTTTTTTGCAATGACAGCGTATTCTGACGGGTACACAGGGATCATGTTGACTTTTTTCGTTCTCCATTCAAGGGGAGCAAACACTTCGCATGCAATGTCAAAGTGATTGAACCAGTCGGGAGTGTAGGATGAATCCCTTACTACCTCTCCATCTCCGGTTTCCCAATATTTGGAAAAGTAAGGTGTGATAATGATTTCAAGAGATACCCCGAGATGATCCGCAAATTCTTCCGCCAGGGCATGCATGAACTGCTTCTGTCCATCGGACCGGTAGATAAAACTGCGGTCGCGGAGGGCCACCACCAGCTTTTTTGATGCCAGGATGCCCGGGAGATCGCGGGACAGCTCTTCATACCTCAGGTTTTTATGTATGTTGTCAACGAAGGTGGAGTACTGTACCTCGAATTTCTCGTAGAAGATCTCATCAAGTATGCCATTGTTGGCAATGGTCTCAAAGAAATTTTCCACCTCCTGCTGAAGGCGGTTGTTTTTCTCTACCGCCCATGCGGTCTTGGTTACATTGCTGACCGGAAAGGCAATTTGAAATTGATGGCCATTGGTGGCATTAAAGTTCAATGCTTCATCTGCATCCAGGACGATTCCGTATGCAGTACCACCGAGGAATAATTCTTTGGCCTGGTTGCCATTCTCAGTAGCGATCAGCTCAATGCCGCCACCGATCTGTTCATTGATTTCATTAAGATGTTTTTCAAAAGTAGTGGAGCGTTGGAAAGTGATCTTTTTACCTGCAAGTTCCTGGAATTCCTCCGGCGGTTCCGTACCTCCTTGCACCAGCAATAATTCTGCAGAATACAGGGTTTCTGCAAAATCAAAGAGTTTTTTTCTCCACTCCAGGATAGTGAAGGTAGAGCAGATGAGGTCAGCCTTTTTCAGGGCATCGGGGGTAAACGAAACCGAAGGATCGGTTTGAAGGCCCGGGGGGATCACCCCATCCTTCATGAATACCTCTTCCCACTCGATCTCGACTTCCACCAGTTCAACATTCAGGTAACTTGCAAATTCCTTTGCAAGCGGATAATTGATGTTGCGGATGTCGTCACTTGTAAACGCGATATAGATTTTACCGCTTCTTTTGATTTCATCCAGGCCACGGCCATATGCTGAAAGCAATACCACGGAGGCCAGTAGAAAGGTGAATATCTTCCTGAGATGCATGGCGAACTGCTGATTAATCTCTAAAAATAGCAAAATATTCCTCTGCATCTCCACTGTTAAACAATGTTTTAAACCATGGAAGATGGAAAAGAATCATTCCTGGTTGTCAAAAAGAAGAAGCAATGATTATTCAAAAAACTCCTTCAATGCACCGAAGTATGATTCATCCCAACCCTCGCTTATGTCCGCAAAGGCCTCGTCCGGGATGTTGGTGTGTAGCAGTTCAATCTTTGTAAAATATTTGTCAGGAGTAAGGGTAATGGTAACGACAGAAGGTTCTTTCTGATCACCGAAATACCATTCCTGGATAATTTTTCTGTCGGGCTCAAACTGGAGATTCCTGCCGACGATATCGCCACTGAATAAAGAAAACTCTTCCCCTGCGCTGGTGGTCATTACCGCATCTTCCCCCGTCCACAGTTCGATGGAAAACGGATTGGTGAGTGCAGCATACACCTCCGGCGGGGTGGCTTTGATCTTGTAATATTTCTTCAGGTTCTTCATACCATCTGTTTGTTTCTGCACAAGTTAAAACTATTCCACGAAAGAGCAGTTCAATCAGGCATGATTTCATGCATCCGGACGCAACCGGGAAGGGGGGTTATGCGTCTTGTTATTGAGTATCAGCTTATTTGATGTACATTTGAAAAAACCCCGGCAGTATGAAAAAATCTATAATCGCAGTCTTGATATGCATCCCGGCAATCCTGGCTGCACAAAGTGATTTCTCAGCTGAAGCATATATGCAATTCAGGGAGCAGAACAAGCATCTTACTACCAGTGAATTATTGCAGCAGCATCCGCCCCGGTCCACCTATTATTCGTCCAGGAAACACCCGGTGCGTCTTGAACAGATCACATGGTTCGATACGATTGACAGGGAATATTCCCTGACGAAAGACGAAAAAGTACTGCTCGAGACTAATAAATTTATGGTTTCAGAACGGTTGAAGGGCAGTTCCTGGTTGGGGACGTTTGTGAATATCTATAACCGCGATTTGCCATTGTTCCTGAGCACTGATTTTATCTTGTTCACCCTTCACCAGTCGTATGATGAAATTCTCAAGACGCTGGAATATAAGCTGCTTCAACCAAACCTGTTGCAGCTGCTTGATGCCATGTATGCAGCATTTCCCGGGTTCTATGCACAATACGAGGACCAGCCGGAGCTGGCGATGTCCCTGGCCGACGTAGACCTGTATACCTCCGTGGCCCTGTCATTGCTTACTGGAGAGGATCATTACCCACACTATGCTGCCCGTGCTGATTTTGACCAGGTGCTCGAAGCGGTCTATGCGGAAAAATTGACCTATATGCCTCTTTTTACACGGAAGGACCTGGACCGGAAACTCGATTTCAGCCAGTTCAAACCCAGGGGGCACTATACCGATGAACTTTATTTTTCCCCGGATGGCGGCAAGACCCTGGAAAATTATTTCAGGGCCATGATGTGGTTGGGCAGGATCGATTTCCTGATGACCTCTCCCCCGGGGAATCCATGGGAACCCCCCTGGGAAAAAAGTGATCTGCTGCGCATGAACCTTTCTGCCCTGCTGCTCAATCAATTGTTATACAACTCCGGGAAGGTGGAGCTGCTGCAACAGCACGAGGAGATCATTGGTTTTCTCGTGGGAGAAAGTGATAACCTGACACCGGAAGAGCTTCATGATTTGTCTGCGTCCAATCTGGCAGCAGTTTCGGACCTGCTGAATGAACAGACCTTTGCAACGTTCCTGGAACTGCTTAACAGCTCAGATGATTACGGGCAAAAAATCATGTCCAACTTTTTTCTTGTGGATCCTGATACGAGTGATCCGGGGCAACTGCCGGTCTCTTTCAAACTGCTGGGCCAGAAATTCCTGGTCGATTCTTATATTTTCAGTGAAGTGGTGTTCGACCGGATTGTTTTCGACGGGAAAAAGCAATTCAGAATGTTGCCGGATCCGCTGGATATTCTCTCGGTATTCGGCAATGAGAATGCCATGATGCTGATGGAGGAAGAAATGGAGCAATACAAATATGCCCATAAGATCAATGAACTGAAATACCTGGTGGATGCCTATGATGCGGCATACTGGACCAATTCCCTTTACAATACCTGGTTATCAGCGATCATGAAGCTGAATCCCCCATCATCTGCCGGTGGTTTGCCTTATTTCATGCAAACCACCGCCTGGCATCATGCAAAGCTCAATACACAGCTCACCTCATGGGCCCAGCTCAGACATGACAATATTCTTTATGGAAAACAATCCTACACAGGAGGTACGGGTTGTTCCTATCCCTATACCTACGTGGAACCCTATCCCGATTTTTATTCTTGTATCTCCACCTTTACTGCGAATGCCTCTTCATTTTTCCAGGAGCAGCTGGGTGGTGATTTTCCCGGACTGGCGCAACAGATCTCAAATTATTACGACGGGTATGGAGAAATTATGGAACAACTGAAAGTCATAGCCGAAAAAGAGCTGTCAGGACAATCCCTTACAGATGACCAGCTGGTGTTCCTGAAAACCATGATCAATGGATACATGGCATCAGGTCCCAGCGTTTCAGGTTGGATCACAGATCTGCTGTTCCCGGCGATGGATACCTGGGAGCCTGATTTTACCGTAGCTGATGTGCATACTCAACCCACGGAGCCCAGCGGGGCAGTGGTAGGGAATGTATTGCATGTGGGGAATGGATGGATCAATATGGCCGTTGTGATTGCTCCCTGCAATACCGGGTCAGGTGAACAGATGGCTTTTATCGGCCCGGTAGGATCCTTTCATACGGAGACCAGGCGGGATTTTTACAGGATTGATGATGACGAATGGGAACAGTTGTTCAGGGAAGGAAAAACTCCGGAACGGCCGCAATGGGCTTATGCCTTCCTGGCCAATGCAGATGGTGATACCATCGTGCCAGACAATGTGTTGAAAGGAGAGGAATACACCGGAGTTGATTATGTGCCTCCGTTTGATCGTGAAATGGACTATATGCTCCTGTACCCGAACCCTGCTTCATCGTTCCTGCATGTACGGTTCATTCTCAACCATACAGCCGATGTTGTCGCAGGAATATTTGAT
>CAZOXI010000119.1:0-8108 GCA_964583445.1 uncultured Bacteroidaceae bacterium
TACTCAATGTTCTTTGGTAATGTTCTTCTGTCTTCCATAATATTTTTTATTAATAAGTGAATACGGCCATAACCTGAAAATACCATACCATTGTGGCTGATGAAAGGAAATTCATATTAAATACCATTAAATCAATGCTTTAATGTATAGTTATGAAAACTGCAATTTCCGGCTGTTAGCGTGGTCTCCACACCTGCAGTGTGTAAATAATCCACAAATTAGCCTGATTGGTGGAATAAGGGATCCATATGTTTGATATTATGAGAATTAGACTTGACAATCAATACGAAATAGCATAAATTTATTGACTTTCGATCCTGGGTGGTCGAAATCACTCTCTTTGAAAAGGCTGAGCCAGTCTTCAAATTGGAAATGATCATTACTGCTGAGTCAGGTAAGTTGGTATCATTCGGCCTCAATTTCGGATATACGTACGATTTTTTGAATAATATCCTTTACGGAGCAGAATTTAAACCCCAAAATCTCCCCGACATGAAAAAAATTACACGCACAGCTGCTGCAGGTACGCTGTTTTTATTTATTGTTTCTTCTGCCCTTGGTCAGCATGCAAGAGATCCGATCACCAATATATACAAAGTAGGAGGATCTGCTGAGATTTATATGGCCTATAATTATAATTTTTCCGGTAACGATTTTTCTAAACACGGCGTACTGGATGTCCCGTCAAATCTGAATACGATGTATGCAATGGACTCAACTGCTTTTAAATTCATTGATCAGGTGAAGACCGCTGCAGTCAGTGGAGACTTCAACGGCGATGGTATTGATGAAGTGGTGACGATCTGCAATAATGGATCAGGGGGGATTAAAATCACTATTCCACTATTGAGTGATGACCTGCTTTGGGAAGGACAAAGCGAATTGGATCTGAATGAATTGAACACAATGGATTATAAACGATTGCGTATCTGTGCCGGTAATTTTGACAGGGATATCCAGGATGAATTTGTGATCTGTTACGGGAAGGAGGAACAGACGCTTCGCGTGGCATTGTTTGAAACCGATGCTGATCTGAATATCACGATGATCGATAATTTCAAGGAAATATCCTATTACGACCATTTTTTTGACATTACCTCCGGGGATACGGATGGGGATGGGATCGACGAAGTTGTGATGGTGAAGAATAAGGCAACCATGAATGACAATGCCGTTACTGGCAGCCCTCCGGTCTTTCATACAAAATACGATCTCAATGTTCTCAAGTTTGATTCAATAGTCAACGAGTTGTACCTCTTCATGGATACCCTGGATCTTGCCCTTGAGAATCCTGCCGGTGAAGACAATTATTACAAAGGAAAGAATGGAAGAATGATCGAAATGCGAGTGGCCTGTGGCGACCTGGATGCGGATGGGATGGAGGAGATCGTGGTGGGATGGTCGAATTATTATTCTCATAGGAGAAAATACTGGTGCACCGGTGACTGTTGTTGGGGACTTTGCTGGACTGGCTCGGAGGGGCATCATTATTATTATTGTAACCGGCTGTTTGTGAATTCTTTCGACATCGACAATGTAAAACAGCAGATCAATAACAGCCAGGTACTGGAAGTCACATACAGTGATTTTGGAAGCAGTGCCGGGGACAACAATACCCGGATTGCGCTTTCGTTGAAATGCGAAAAAATGGACAACGTGGGCAGGGACGAGGTGCTGGTGAGCAATGCCACTAAGTTTTGTGTGCTCGGATCTACGGGGAAGGGTATGGAATTGGAGATTGTACAGTGCCTGGAACCCTCAACCGGGTATTTAAATCTGAAAGGAAATGAATCCTTCATTGTTGCAGATCTGAACCCGGACACTGCAACACTCGATTTTAACAAGGAAGTTGTTTTATTGCTGTCAGATCAACCTGCCGGACACCAGATAGGCGGGACTGCTGATTTGGCTTCATTTGAGTTGCTGCAAATAGAACAGGTGAATGCTGATACGCTGGTCTTTTCGGAAACGGCAGAACACTTTCTGATGCCCTTCGACGAAATCAATATCAATGCTACCGCATTCCTCACCGGAGAGTTTGACCTTCAGGGAGCTGACCTGTATATGATTGGCACGCCTGAGGTGATCCGGGTATCTGAACTCCAGTATCCACTGGTGATCCTCAATGCCCCACCGGTGCATTTCGATGTGCTTGATGGTGAGATTCATGATCTGTGTAACGCCTACCTGGGTGAGGAGCAACCCCAGTTCATAGCCACCTATTTTAAAGAGGATGAGGTGGATGTTACCACGAAATTTGAGGCGGCCAACAGCATGGGTTTTTCGGCCGATTTTCGGGCCTATGCCATGGCTGGTGGATCAGGATTTGAAAGCTCAGTGAAGACCAACTGGGAAAAAGGCAAGTCCTTTTACAGGGCCACGACAAATGTAACTACGATAAGTAATTCAAAAGATGTTAATACAGAAGACTTTGTGCTTTATTCCTTGCTTAATTATACTTACTATAAGTACCCGATATATAATGCGTCAGGTAAGATCATAGGTAATCTTGCTGTACTGAACCCGGAGACGGAGTTTACTTCAAAATGGGGCGGCGGAAACGCATGGCACCATCCCGGATATAGCTTCAATCACGAATCAGGCAACCTGCTCTCCTACATGCCTTATAAATGCACATACGATTTTTGTGACAACCCTGATGCATTCGCACCTGTTCAATTTGAAGGCCAATCCGTAAGTGAATCCGGGGGTGGAGGCTTCTCATTCACTTCTACAGATATCACCAGTGAGGGAAGTTCCTATTCTTTTTCCGGGGGGGTAGGGGCAAGTTTATTTGTTAAGGTTGGTGTAGAGGGATCGATAACTACTGGTGTGAAGCCTTTCGGGATCGGGGCAGATGTGACAACTGATTTTCGTGCAGGTGTTTCCAGCGAGCTCTCAGCCAGCTATTCGAGGTCATCACTATCCAGCAGGACTACTGAACTCACAAGTTCTTTTAAGATTGAAGGATTTATCGGTAAACTTAAAGCCAGTTATGGCAATGTGGCCAATTATAACATTACCCCTTATATCTACCGCTCACAGTCAGGTGCAATAGTGCTTGATTATATGATCGATTTTGAAGAAGGGCTCGATGGCTGGTGGGAAACAAACTACGGTCAGAAACCAGACCTGGCATTTATCCTGCCCTGGCGCTACGCGGTGGAGAAGGGGAGCGACCAGATCAAACCTTCCATGAAACAACGCACCAGGGAGATACAATTTTATCCTCCTTATGCCAACCCGGGCGACACGGTTACGATCACCACCCGGGTGCATAATTACAGCCTGCAGACATACGAGGACTGGCTGGATGTGAAGTTTTATATATGTGACCCTGAGATGGGAGGTGTTGAACTGACCGATATTTCCGGTGAGCAGGGAGTTTCAAAGTACAGTACCATGATGTATGGTGCAGAAGATGCCAACCTGGATTTCGAGGAATACCTGAATTTCTACTGGCAGGTCCCGGATACAGTTACCTGCTCTCCCCGGATCTACGCAGTGATCGATCCGGATCAGGTTGTTGAAGAGATCCATGAAAACAATAACAAGGGCTGGAACGTGCTTCCGATGGCCGGTTGCGATGATTGCGGATATATTGAGTTAGAGGTGGAACCGCATATAGCAAATAGCGTTCCGTTGGTCACCTATCCGACACCGGCAGATGAGCATTCCATCGTGCGCTTCTCATTGCAACAACAAGGAGAAATATTGCTGGAGGTATTCAATGTGTCCGGACAGCGGTTGGATGTTGTTACCAATAGTTGGTATCCTGCAGGCGATCATGAAGTCACTTATGCTACAGGTCACCTGGAGGACGGGATGTACTTTTACAGGCTCACTTCCGGGAATGTGACACGCACCGCGAAACTGGTGGTTTCAAAATAGGATACTGAATTGACAGGGAATCCCGAACGCTGCATTGAAGCTGCCTGAGGTCTGTTAATGATACCCAGCCCAATGATTGCGCATAGAGGATTCAATCTCCGAGCATTGAACTTTTTACAGGGTATTTTAGTTTACTTTATTGTAAGGATCATACCAGATACACCAACACCTGTAATTACGCATAATGAAAACCATTACCAAAGCATTACAACAGAGAATGTCTCCCGACGAAGCAATGGAACGACTGATGGAAGGCAACCGGCGGTTCCTGGATGGGTCAACCGTCCAGGACAACCATTCTGTCCGTGTGAAAGCGACCTCCGAAGGTCAGTATCCCTTTGCAGCGGTCCTGGGTTGTATCGACTCGCGCGCTGCAGCGGAGCATATCTTTGACCAGGGGATCGGTGAGATATTCAATGCCCGGGTGGCAGGAAACATAGTCAATGAAGATATCCTCGGATCACTGGAATATGCCTGCAAGGTGGCCGGATCAAAACTGATCCTGGTGTTGGGACATACTGCCTGCGGTGCCGTTACTTCGGCCTGCCAACAGGTGGAATTAGGCAATATCACTGCGCTCCTCTCTAAAATTCAGCCCGCAGTCGCTGCATTCAGTGATGCATCGTCACAGGTCGACCAAGTGGCCGCGTACAATGTGCAGCTGTCCATCGCACAGATCAGGAAGCAGAGCAAAATCCTTGCGGAAATGGAAAAGAAAGGCGAGATCCTGATCAGGGGTGCCATGTATGATGTGGCAACAGGAAAAGTTGAAATGCTACAGGAATAGAATTTGTTTATCAATATTCATCTCCTTTTGTAGCAAAGACCGGTTGATTGCGGATCCATCTTCCCCGGGTAAAATAGGGGAAATACTGAACGGCATTACCTTCAGTAAGTGATTTTTCAGAGAGGGGTGTAATGGCACTCCAAGCAGCGGCATCATATACGTCGAGGGGCGGGTGTACCTTTCTTTTAATCGATTCAACGAATGCATGGACCACAAAGAAATCCATTCCGCCATGTCCTGACCCGGCAGCATACTCCCCGTATTTTTTCCATAATGGGTGGTCATATTTTTCCAACCATCCATCGTTCATATCATCCCAGCGGTGGGGTTCGCTGGTTCCTTCAATATAGATCCGGCGGGTATGGTAATCGAAATCGGTAATTCCTTTTTCTCCCTGTATCTCGAAATTCAGCGAGTAGGGGCGTGGAAGGTTGGTGTCGTGGGTCACCAGGATGGTCTCACCCCTGGCGGTGTTGATCTGGGTAGTAACCACATCGCCCAGTTCCCACTTGATCTTAGCGTGGGGATGACCCTCGCCTCCATCCGGATGATTCACAATATAATTATGCAGACCGCGGGATTTCGTGCTGTGTGTTGTCAGGGATTCAAACCTGTTTCCCCTGTTGATGTCCATCATGGTGGCGACAGGCCCGACTCCGTGCGTGGGATACAGGTCACCATTCCTGTAAATGGAATGCTGTGTGCGCCACCGGGCTTCTCCTTTGGCGCCTTCACCAAATTGCACTCCGGGATTGAATTTCACTCCCCTCAGGTCGTGCCGGTATCCGCAGCGCGCATGGATCAATTCACCAAACACATCCTGCCGTACCATGTTCAGCACTGCCATCACATCCCGCCTGTAACAAACATTTTCCAGGATCATGGTGGGCACACCTGTTTCCTCATAGGTGTTGACCATGTCCCAGCATTCCTCGATGGTATTCGCTGCGGAGACTTCCACTCCGGCATACTTACCGGCCTTCATGGAATCAACGGTCATTTTGGTATGCCACAACCAGGGGGTGGAGATAATGACTCCGTCGATATCTTCCCGCTCCAGTAATTTTAGGTAGGATTGTTCATTCTCTGTGTATGTTTCAGGCGGAGCGAAACCGGCTTTATTGATCATATCAAGGGACTTGCGGATTGCAAAAGGATCAATATCGCATATCGCCGGGATCCTGACATCCTGCCTGTTCAGGAGGTTATTCAGGTGGGACCGTCCGCGTCCGCCAACACCAATCAAACCGATATTCACTATTTCTTTCATGGGGGGCTTTCCAAATGCAAGACCCGGTGCAAATGCGAGTCCCATTCCTGCTCCTGCAGATGTTTTAATAAATTGTCTCCTGTTTCGTTTGGATGTTTTCATTTCCGGGAAATTATGTTATTTAACGTAAAACTACTTATTCTTAGAATATTATTGTCAACTGTCGATAATTTCATATAAAGACAATGTTTTTTTCTATTTTTAGAACATGAGCAAAACGGATAAACAGGTACTTCTCGATATCATGGCAGGAGCGTTCCGGGAAAGTGACCGGCTGCGTCCTATATTGCGGAACGGAAAGACGGAGACAAGACTTAAAATCATGGCTGAATATGCTTATGACCTGGCAGTTAAGTTCAATGGTGTATATCTTTCTGGTGACAAGACCACAGCAATCGTCTACTGGCAGCACAGCAACTACAAAAGGTCCGTGAAAGATTACCTGAAGTATGCCGTAATGTTCCTGCGTACCATAAAACTGCACAAATTGTTCGAAACTGCACGCCGCGAAAAATATGTGGAAAGCCGGCGGCCTGAATTGGATGACTATATCTATGTCTGGTTGCTGGGCAAAGATCCCGAAACAAACAGCATTCATGGTTTGGCAGATATTCGCGATCACCTGAATGAACTTGCCCGTACCCTGAATATACCCATCCTCATTGAAACTACTGTGGAGAAACTGCTGAAATTGTACCGATATGTGGGCTTCGAGGTCTACGACGAATTTTATGACAATACCATTGGAATGCCGGTTTATTTCCTGAGAAAAGATCCGCCGAAGTAGATGATTCCTGGCCCCTTGTTATTATCATCCACTCATTAAAACCATCCCCTGTTTTTTATCCCCCTGATGTTGTAATTACTCCTGTTGAATTCCTTCCCCAATTGTGGTTATCTCTTACCAAACTCCGGGGCATTCCTGGTTCGCTGATTGGATATAAATCTTTCCCTTTCCTCCTGATCATGGTGTGTTCGGGCTGAAATATTTTTTTTGGCATGATATTCTATTTCAGTAGGTAAGAATTTTAATTAGAGAATTTATGGACTTAAAGGAAATGCATTGTGAACCTGTGTTGGCAGGTACTGATCCGCTGGATGAAAAACAGATCCAGGAATTTATGAAACAGCTGCCTGCAGATTGGACGGTTCACGAAAATAAAAGACTCACCCGGGAATTTCCATTTGAGAATTTCAAACGGGGGATGGCCTTTGCACAGGAGATTGCGTTGCTGGCAGAGGATGAACAGCATCATCCCGGGATATGTGTTAGCTTTCCAAAAGTTGAAGTGGAATTGAGCACACATGATATTGGAGGATTATCCAAAAATGATTTTATCATGGCTGCAAAAATTGATGAATTATAAATACAAACCTTTAAAATCAAAACATTATGAAGATGGTAAAAGTTATTGAAGTAATTGCTACATCCGAAAAAGGATTTTCAGAAGCAACTGAAAACGCTGTAAAAGAGGCAGCGAAGACAGTGAAAAACATTCAATCTGTGTATGTCAAGTACATGAATGCAAATGTGGAAAACAATGAGATTGTATCCTATGCTGTGAATGCGAAGATTTCATTTGTAATTGAATCGTAATCCCTGATTATTCAGCACATGAAGTAACAGTATGAATTAAAAGCAAACACTATGAAACCCTCATCATTGGGTATTGAAATTTCAGCGGAGCAATGACAAAAAGCAATGTATATTTAGACTGAAATGTATGGCTGATTGATGAGGGTTCGCCGAGTACCTTTTAAATATAAATATTCTGCGAGGCAACTAGTCACCTTGAGAAAAAATGAAATTTATAACTCATTAAATCACGGGACTATAACAAAAATATATAAAAGTATGAAACGTTTAACATTGATTATTACGTTGCTTTTTACTGGTTTTGTGCTGATTAACGGTCAAACAAAACCAGACGATATAGACATCAGTGATGCAATTCAGGATGAGTTTATATTCGATCACGCCGTCAACAACAATAAGGTTGATGTTACGGTGACAGATGGTATTGTTGAGCTGACTGGGAAAGTCAACAATTTAAAAGCCAAAGAAAGGGCTACAAAAATTGCAAAGCTTGTTAAAGGTGTGCGGTCGGTTTCGAACCGAATTGAAGTGGATCCATCGGTTTACTTAAGCGATGTTGTGAT
>CAZOXI010000120.1:0-1737 GCA_964583445.1 uncultured Bacteroidaceae bacterium
CCTCTTTATTTTCAGATCATTACAGAATGACTATTTTTCAAGCGGAATTGCTGGAAAAATCTATCCCACCTTCTTGCCAAAACCGGCCCGACACCGATTACGAACCGTCACGCTACCCATTACGAACCGTCCTGGCACCAACTACGAACCGTCACGTTACCCATTACGAACCGTCCTGGCACCAACTACGAACCGTCCTGGCACCAATTACGAACCGTCCTGGCACCAACTACGAACCGTCACGTTACCCATTACGAACCGTCCTGGCACCAATTACGAACCGTCACGTTACCCATTACGAACCGTCCCGGCACCAATTACGTCGAATCAGGTCAGAAAATCCAATATGAGTGGGGCAAAAAGAACAGCAATTCCCGAACAAGACCCCTGGATTGCTGTTATATCAGGTACAAATTAAACATTAAAAACAAAGAACTTATGTCAAAAAGAAATGCCACAGCAAAATGGAACGGCACGCTGAAAGCAGGGGCCGGAACCATGAATTTCAGTGATTATAGCGGTCCCTATACCTTCGCATCCAGGTTTGAAGAGGGAAAAGGCACCAATCCGGAAGAACTGATCGGCGCGGCACACGCCGGCTGCTATTCCATGTTTTTGTCAGCACTCATATCCGAGGAAGACCTGACCCCCGACAGTGTTGAGACCACCGCCACGGTGCACCTCGACAAGGATGATGTGGGCCCGGTGATCTCCACTATTGAACTCGACTGCCAGGTGAAATGTGAGGGTATTTCAGAAGAAAAATTCAATGAACTCGCCGCTGCTGCCAAGGAAAAATGCCCGGTGAGCAGACTCGTTGCTGCCGCAGATATTCAACTCAACGCCAGGCTTGTATAACCACCGAAGCAGGTATGCAACTTAAGGCAAAGCCTGCATAGCAGCCGAAGCCAAGGTTTTTCATAGCCTGTCAACAGGACATGCAGAATAACCTGGTTCAACCGTTAAAAGTGAGTTAATTTATGAATAACCCCTGCTTGAATTCTTCAGGCAGGGGTTCATCAATTTTATTTGATTCATTCTCTTCACTTTATTAATTTTAATTCATCGAAATGACCGGCTGTTCAAGTCAGCTGACATCCGGAAGCTCTATCCTCTTTTCCGGAAATTTCCGGGGATGATCAACATTATTTTTTATCGAAGCAGCAGTTTGATCCTGCCCCCGCGTTTCCTGCATTCATCACATGCTCGGTAAGAGCTGAATTCCTGAATATTAATACGTAAACCCAACAAAGATGAATTTCAAGCTGATTCACGTCTGTTCGTGGCTGGTCATGATCCTTTTTGCATGTAACAATCAGGAAAAAGTCCAGAAAGAGATCCCCGTAACTACCTCCTCTGACGAAGCACTGGAAGTGTTCCTTGAAGCCCGCGATCACTGGGAATTATGGGAAGATAACCAGGCTGCGGTACTTTTTGACAGTGCCATTGCGCTGGATCCTGATTTTGCAATGGCCTATTTCTACAGGGCCTTTTCCGGGGGAGGTGCAAATGTGTTCAATGAGAATATTGATAAAGCTGCCGCGCTGGCAGATAACGTCTCTCCCGGCGAACAATTGCTGATAGAAATTGCCATGATCCGCCTGGAAAAAAAGGGCGATGAAATGAAAGTGTTAACGGATTCTTTGAGCCGGATGTATCCGGAAGACAAACGCCTCTATTTATTCCTTGGCGGATGGAACCTCAACAGTGACGAGGAGGAGCAACTGGCCTATTATA
>CAZOXI010000120.1:1747-8107 GCA_964583445.1 uncultured Bacteroidaceae bacterium
CCCCGTGTATCCTTATCTGATCGATCATTATATTGACGCAAAAGAGTACGGGACCGCCAGGGGCTATGCGGAGAAGTTTATCGAAAATCTCCCTGAATCCCCGGAAGGTTACAGGAGAATGGGCATTTTGGAAAGATCAGAGGGCAATGACCAGGAGGCGCTGGAGATGTTGAAAAAAAGTGCGGAAATTAAACATACGCCATACATCGAAACAACCATCGGACAAACCTACATTTTACAGGAAGAATACGAGAAGGCACGGGAACGATTCCGGAAAAACCTCAACAAAAATGAACAGTTGAGCACCCGCCTCAATGCCCTGTGGAACATTGCCGTCTCGCATTTGTATGAGCGCAATGAAGAAAAAGCCCTGCAAACGTTTGTTGATATGCGAGCGCTTGCTGAACAAGAAGAGGTGAACATCTCTGTCGTATGGTCCTATTTCAACCAGGCACAAACAGCCTTCCTGTTCAAAGATTATGAAAAAATGTCCGGCTACCTGGATCCGGCCGAAAAAGCAATACAAAACCTTGAGTTCGAACCGAGAAACCGCAAGAACCTTCAGAATACATTGCTGCGCTTCAGGGGCCTGGAGGCCATAGGGATGGATGACCTGAAAGCCGCAGAAAGGTTTTATGATGAATATGCTGAGAGAACGAAAGACAATGGTATCGCAGCTGACCTCAAGGCCTCCAATTTCGATCATGGCTACCTCGCCTACAACAGGGGTAATTACGAAAAAGCAGTGGAACTATACAAAAAAGCATTCGAAGGGGTATTTGCAGATTACTTCATGGCTTTGGCCTACCTGGGCATGAACCAAACAGAGCAAGCCCGGCCACTGCTGGAGAATGTCGCTGCCTCAAGAGACATAGGCATGAACAATGCTTTCCTTGTGGATTGGGCAAAAGAGAAACTGGAAGAAATGGAAAACGGCTGAGAAAATACCCGGGAAGCTCACTGGTATACATCCTGGATGAATAACAGCCCAGACAAACAGAAAAATAACCGGTGCAGTTTACTGGAAGGATCACTGGGTGGATCACTGGGTGGATCAATAAGTGGTCCCTGAAAGTACCATGAAAACCGGTCGAAGTATTTTAACATTTTTTTATGATCCTGGATATATTTGAAAGACTGATCAATGCTAACTTTGTGATATCCATCGGCATGAATATATCCGTGCCTGGAAATATGAGTACAAACCATGATCCGTGTATACAATTTAATTTAAACAAAAAATGAAAACGCATTTATTAAGAAGAAGCTCTTTATTCATTTTAGCCCTGGCATTTGTAACCATGGGTTGTAACAAGGAGGAAACCGATGTCCCTCCCACTGAAACACTCTCCTTCAACAAACAGGAGGTAATCGACAACCTGCCACAGGGACTGTTGAATTCCGATGATCAGTACGCACAGCGGTGTGTGGGTGATATCGAATCAGCACTCGATATGTCTGATTTCATGGAACACATGGTCCCGCCGGAGTATGCCGAAAAGACTTCGAAGAAAGCAGTTGCCGGAGATACCTGGTCCTGGACGGTCTCAGATGGTTCCATGAGCTATACATTCTATTGGTCCTACGACGAAGAAGATGGCAATAAATACTGGACCATGGACATCCAGTTCGATGATGGGGAACGCTATCCCTATATCTCTGCCTGGGAAAGCAAAGACGGCAAACAGGGAGAGGTGCTGTATAACTTCCAGTGGGCAGCCGCCTACCAGGGATCTGATGATGATGAAGACCTTTTCTGGAAGTATGCATGGACACTCGATGATGACGGGAACTATGAATTTGGATGGGATTATGACTCCGACACGGAAGAATATGACTATTTCCTGAATTATTCCGTGGTGGTCAATGCCAACGGATCAGGATCCATCGACTATTATACGCTGGATACACAATTCTACCATATGGAATGGGATGCCCAGGGCAATGGTTCATGGACCTATTACTTGAGCGGTGACAACAACCAATCCGGATCCTGGAGTGTGATGTAGATCTGATGCATTGCAACAGAGATTCTTGCGGTGCTGCGGAGATTGATGCATTGCAACGTTGAGTAATGATGCGTTACCACGGATATTGATGCGTTCACACGGAAATTTCTGTACTGCAACGTTGATTGATGATGCGTTGACACGGAAATTGCTGTGTTGCAACGTTGAGTGATGATGCGCTGACACGGAAATTGCTTTGCTGCATCGGAAACTGTTGCTCTTAGCGTTGCACTGTTGTATTTTGACAGTGTGCTGCAATTCTTTTTTGCTATTTTTGTTCCTGCAAATTGCGTGATGATGAGCGCACATCTCAACCCGTTGCACGAAGCGAAACCTGTGGATTAAAGACCACCTGTTCGGCTGCGCGGAGTGCATCGGCTGCGCGGAGTGCATCGGCTGCGCGGAGTGCATCGGCTACGCAGCGATCATCAACCGCGCAGCAATATGTGGCACCTGAAATAAATGGCATTGAATTATTTACTCGGCATCTCCATCCCGCTCATCCTGATCGCCATCAGCGGTCACGTGATCTGGAAAAGCACCAACAGCTTTGAACTCGCGGCAGATTACCTCGGCAGGAAAATGTCACGTGGCGTAAAAGGTGCCACCATCAATGCCGTTGCCAGCAGCATGCCCGAATTCCTCACCACCATGTTCTTCGTGTTTTTCGTCACGAACGAAGGTGAATTTGTCGACAGCTTCTCGGGCGGACTGGGCGTTGTCGCAGGCAGCGCCATATTCAACATCCTGATCATCCCCGTCGCGGTCATTTTCTTAGGCAGCATCGGGTTGCGCAGTAAACATTTCAAACTCGACCGGAAGAACATCCGGCGCGACGGACTGTTCCTGGTGCTCTCAAATGTGGTCCTTATCCTGATTATCAGTCAGAAAAAACTGGATGCCCTGGATGGGTTGGTCCTGATCTTGATCTACCTCCTGTACCTGTTTTTACTGAGAAAGGGATTTGGTTTCCGGAAAACGGATCATCCCGATGATGCGGTCTTCGCAGTGGAAAAAGTAACATTACGCCCGGCGCATTTCCTGCGACTTGATGTCAAACAGGTGCTCCTGAATGGCAAACAGCTGAACCGCGTCAACGCATGGACCACGCTGGTCGTTTCCACCCTCATCATGAGTATCGGCAGCTGGCTGCTGGTGAAGGGATCAGAATTGCTGGGGCACAACGACTACTCACTACCGTTCCTTGATGGCCTTTTCAACACGCACATCGCACTGCACGGGATCGGACTCCCGATCATCTTTATTTCCGTGCTGCTCGCAGCGGCCGCCACCAGCATTCCAGACACCATGATCTCGGTGCGCGATGCCCGCAAAGGCAACCACGACGATTCCATATCCAATGCACTGGGAAGCAATATCTTCGACATATCATTTGCACTCGGGCTGCCGCTGCTGCTGTTCACCCTGATCAACGGAGAGCTTGAAATGTCTCTTGAGATCAGGATCCTCAGCGTGAGCTCCTGGCTGATCATGTGGGCCATCAACCTGGTCGTGATCCCCCTGTTTCTTTACAGCAAGAAGATGACCCATGGGATTGGTATTGTTTTGCTGCTGCTCTACCTGGCCTTCATCATACTGATCACCGCCGAAGTAATGAATTCTGAATTGATCGCAGCCCACATCGAAACCTTCCTGTCGTTTGTCAACCGCCTGCTGGGAGGATAAATGCCAGGGTTCATGCGCCAGGCCTGTTGGTGCACGCGCAAGGTTCCCTGGGTTACGCTTTAGATCTCCTGGTGTACGCGCCAGGCCTGCTGGTGTACGCGCAAGGTTCCCTGGGTTACGCTCCAGATCTCCTGGTGTACGCGCCAGGCCTATTGGTGTGCGATTCATGTCCGGGCTCCCGGGGTCACTTCTCCGGCCGCACCCCCGTGATCACCACGTAATCCCGCCGCTTCCGAAGCAAACGGATGTTCAGCTCAACGTTGATGGTGTAAAATAGCTTCAGCAGCTGATCGCGTACGAACCCGTTCTTGTTCATGTTCTTCAGCCAGAACCGGTAGTTCTGGAATCCCCGGATCACATTGTCCGTGATATCATCCAGCTTGTCCAGCTGAAGTGCAGCACGGTCCAGCTCCTCTTCATATGCCGACCTGGGCCAGTGATTCAGGTGCATTCCTTTTTTCCATTGCTTCTTCGTGGCATTACCTCGCACAGGCGTGGTCAGTATATCTGCAATCAGGTAATGTCCCCCGGGCTTCAACACCCTTTTCACCTCCCGCAGGAAAGCGGGTTTGTCAGGATAATGAAAAGCACTCTCAATATTGAGCACAACATCAAAATCCTGGTCCGGAATCCCTGAAAGGTCCTGGGCATCACCAACATCATACTCCACTCCCTCAAGACCAAGACGTGCCGCCTCACTGCGGGCAATCTCCACATTGGCAGCATTCAGGTCAATGGCCAGCACATAAGCGGGACCATATTTTTCCTTGATATATGCTGCCTGGACCCCGTTGCCACATCCAATCTCCAACACCCTTTTCCCCTCCAGGGAAGGAAGTGATTCAATACAATAATCAGTTAAATTTTTCTGCGCTGCAAAGAAACTCTCCCCCTCATCCACATGATAAGGGTAATGCAACATGGTATATTCATCATTCAGGCGCATCAATGCCTGGTTCATCGATTTATAATATCCGTCGGTGTTGAAACCCGATTTGATCAACGTGATCAATCCCGCCATAACGCCCTTGCTTTAAATTCATTATTTTGCTGCAAAATAAACACAAAATCAACGAAATAACGAATCAGACTGTCTGAAATATTATATTATAATTAATTTTGACTATTAACTTCAGTTTTTAAACTCAAAGAAATATATTTGCACCAAATTAATACAATTCGATGACAGATTTATTCAAAATACTTAAGGAGAAAGAGATCAAAGTCCCGCAAAATATTTCTGACCTGCTGGGTGGATGTAAAAGTTATACCGTTTTTAATACGACCCGGGCACTTGTAGATGCTGCAACCAACGGACCAGAGAACAAGGAATTTGAAGTTGCTTATGATGTTCCGGGCAAAGGAATGTACACCGAAGCAGTTCTGCAACGTGTAAAAAACGGCATTTCGGCCAATTATACTGAAGCATACATGCGCAGGCGTGACCCGAACACCATGTCATTGGCCGATGACAAACCCACCGATAAAAAGCGCTTCTCCGAAAAATACGGGTACGATTTCTCTGAATTGCAAAAAGAGACCTTCGACTGGCTGAAAGAACAAGATCTGGCGGTCTTCTTCTATTTTGCAGGTCGCATGGGGATTGGCTCACTGGGTATCGCGATCGCCCCGGCCAATGCAGCATTCTTTGCCATGGGACTATCCATGTTACAGGAGATTGTTGCCGTAGATGCACTTAAGGAAGGTGCAGATCTGCAGTCGGCAATCTATGTTGCGCCTGTATTCAGGCATACCCACTTTGACGGCAAACAGGCAGTGGTTCACAACCGTACCGGAAACCTGCACGAAGTCTATTCCTACAACCTGTACCCGGGTCCGAGCGCCAAAAAAGGATTGTATGCGGTTCTGCTGGACCAGGGGGAACGGGAAGAATGGGTAACTGCCCATTGCTCCTCCGTTCAATCGGTTAGCCCCTACGACAACGTCACGACCTTCATGCATGAAGGAGCCAGCGGTGGCGGTAAAAGTGAACTCCACCAGCATATCCTGCGGGAGCCCGACGGACGCGTGAAGCTGGGAGAGAACAGTATCACAGGTGAGGAACGGTTCATTACCATCCCCCGCTTCTGTACTTTCAATCCTGTTGCAGATGACATGGCCTTTTGCCATCCGTCGTTGCAGCGCAATGATGGAAAGCTCAGGATCCTCGATGCTGAGAACGCATGGTTCATCAGGGTGGATAGCATCAAGCAATACGGCGACGATCCATTCCTGGAGAAGATCACCATCAACCCGGAAAAACCACTGCTCTTCCTGAACATTGAGTCGAAGCCTGAATCCACTGCACTGGTCTGGGAGCATATTGAAGATGAACCGGGGAAAAAATGTCCAAACCCCCGTGTCATACTCCCGAGAAACTGTGTCCCCAACGTTATCGACAAGCCCGTTGCGGTAGACATCCGGAGTTTCGGGATCCGTACACCCATCGCATCCAGGGAGAATCCCACTTATGGGATCGTGGGATTGTTCCATATCCTTCCCCCGGCCCTGGCATGGCTGTGGCGACTGGTTGCCCCGCGTGGACATAACAACCCGAGCATCGTTGGAACAGGGAACATGCAAAGCGAAAGAGTGGGATCTTACTGGCCCCTTGCCACCGGAAAACGCATCACCCATGCCAACCTGCTGTTGAAGCAGATCATTG
>CAZOXI010000121.1:0-8099 GCA_964583445.1 uncultured Bacteroidaceae bacterium
TCTTCGAATTCATTGTAAATATTTGCCACGGTATCATAGATGATCTGCCCATTGTCATTAAAGCCAATAGGTTCACTTCTTTGCCTGTCTAATATTAAAGAATCCTGTGCATCAATGTAATCCTTTAGTATGGGGTTCTCTTCTGCATAGTATTCATAAAGATTGGGCTTTGCGGCTGCAACTTCATCAATGATATAGAATCTGCCATTTCTGTAAAGGGGGCTTTCCATGATAATTTGAACTCCATCGATCCTCAGCACATTACCTGCATTTTCAAACAGTATAAATTTTTCACCCAGGGTTTGGATCTTCCTTGTACCCTTGATGTTTTCCGATTGCACATAGTGAGGGGTAATCAGGTAATCGAGCAGCAACCGATCCACTTCATTTTCACTTTTAAATTCCTCCAGGGTGGCATCTGTTGGAACAAACAGGGTAAATATATTCGTGGTCTCAAAAAGGGTATCATAGCTAAAGTTTTTCAGTTCCTGGAGATAGGATGAGACTTCGCTTTCGTCCTGTAACGCATCCCATACATTCTGATCAATGGTCTGAGAAGTAACATCGTAATGCTCTTCCCAATGAGGGTTGCAACCAAATAACCCGGCCAGCACGAAAATCAGAATAATATTGATTTTAAAGTTCATATCGTTAAATAGTTTAAATCGGGTTAAATCGAATGTAATCCCAGCTAAACCGGCCCGGGATCAGCGATCTGATTTCAATATCATGTTCCCTGTAGTTGTTAAAGATGATGGTACCCACGGTTTTTTGGTCAAATGGACTGGAAGCTCTTCCTCCCCTGGTCAGATCAACTGTTGAGCCAATCTTTTTCCCATCAACGTATACCTCAACCAAAGCGTTGTTGCGGTAAAAGGCATCTGCCCGCACAATCAATTCATATTTTCCCTGGACGATTTGAGGGATACTATATCGGATGATAAAATCTCCCTCTGCAAGCAGGTAATCGTCATTTGAAGCATTGGATTCCGAGCCTTGCTTTACATAAAACAGTTCATCAGCTGTCCATTCGAGGCGGAGCATATCTTCCCTGTAATTATCAAGCCGGAACGTTCCTTCATTTGCTCTCAGGGTATTAATAACAGGCTCCTCCCTGAATTGAAGTGTAACCCGTGTTCGCGAGGGATTCTGCAACTCCAATACCCTGTCGATAAAGTGTATGGATCCGCTTTTCGTGATGATATTGCTCTCGTCATAAAGAAATCCGACATAGTCGATAAATGTTGTATCCTGGCCAACAATGATCGTGTCCAGGATTTGTTTCCCCTTGTTGATCGCGATATCATTTCCCATTCCGTTGATCAGAATGGGTACTTCAGAATTGGTGTTATAATTGGAAGTGATATCCTGGAAATCATCCAGGTAATAATTGTTTTTTAGCACATGATACCCTACAAAATTGTACAATGGATTTGAGGGGTCAGTGTAATCGTCATTGTCGGGACTAACCCTGGCTATCAGGTCATCCAAGCTATAAATACCAGATTCCTGGTATATTTCATTCGGCTCAACCAGGAGGGTAACCGGGGGAATTAAACGCTGCTCCGGCGCTTTCAAATCAAGATCGATCAGGGACCGGGTACCGGTGAGTTCGACTGCTTCCACGAAGATAGAATATTCGGGCCGCCTGGTAAGCCATTCATAGCTTGTATAGGCAACAGGTTCCAGGACACTTCCAATTTCATGGATGAAACCGTTGGAAACCTCAGTATTCGGTGCTATAACAGCTGCCTGGTTGTTGATCTTATAAAAGGAAGAATCGGTTCCAATCACAAAATTAACAGTGAGCAAATCCTCTGACAATGTTGGATCCGAAAATGCCCCGAAAGGGAATAAGTTGGAATGCATGGCTTCTGTCAGCACATGGTAACGGCTCAGCAAAGAAACATACTGCTGGTCCTCCAGTAACTCGCTTAAGGAAGCAAACTGAAGATTCTGACTGATAAAATTCTGAACAGCATCGTTGTCAGGCAGAAACAGCGTATACCCGTCGGAAAAAGGATTTTTGGCACTCAATGTTTTGTAGATACCGCCGCTTTCCAGGATGGCAATAAAATCTGAATACTCTTCCTTATTTTCTTCAAGATAATCATAGATGGTTAATTGGAAGGTATCTTCGAAACTGACGTTTGTCGGAGGATTTTCATCGCATGAAAAGCCAACGATCAGAAAATACAGAAAGATATAGATTATGGTATTTCTCATTTTAATTATAATAAGGATTTTGTTCCAGGTTCAGGTTTCTTTCAATTTCAGAATCATATATCGGCAAATACCATCCCAATGGATTTGTTAATTTTGCCGCAATGATTCTTTTCTGGGTAGAAGGAACATTTGAAACAATGATATCAATCAGGTTACTCTTACGGGCAAAATCATTCCGACGTCCCATTCTCAGCAGGTCAAACCATCTTTTACCTTCAAAAGCAAGCTCCAGGGCCCTTTCTTCAAGGATGGCATCTTCGTAAGCTATCGGACTGTTAGCCAGGCTGCGTGCCGGAACTTTAGCCCTTTCTCTGATCTGGTTGATGATCGCCAGCGATTCCGGATACCTCTCAAGCTGAGACAGTGCTTCCGCTTTCATCAGCAGTACATCTGCATACCGGTATACAATCCAGTTGCAACTCTGTATTTCATTTCCTGCCCTGAAAGATCTTCCATCTCCTGCGCGCCCGACATATTTCCAGATTATATAATCACCTTCGCTATATTTCCTGATGCTATTGTTTTCTCCCCGAACAAATTCCCTGGCAAAATTAAATGCAAATAATTCCAGTGCCTTCTGGCTCGGATCGTATAGCTCGCCTTGATGAAACGTAAGAAAAAAAGTGCTGTTTTCCTGGTTTCTTTGGCCATCGAATTGCAGTTCAAATATGCTTTCCGGGGAATTCCCGGGGTAAAAAAGTTCGAACCATAACCCGTCCGGTAATAAAAAGTATTCCCCGCTGCTTTCAATTGCTTCCACATGTTCAATTACCTTCTCATAATTAAACCTCCAGAGGTAAATGTCGGCCAACAATGCTTCGTATGCATTTTTTGAGGCCCGGCCTTTATTTTCTTCCGTGGTGGGAAAGTTGCCGTTTGGGGCAAGCAAGCGATACGCTTCAAGGTCAGATATGATGTGATTCAATACTTCTTCCTCGGTAGATTTTTCAACATAAAAATCAACATTATCTGATTCACTGGGCTCCAGGATCAGGGGAACATCTTTGTATATCCTTACAAGATAAAAATAGGTCAGACTGCGTATAAATATCGCTTCTGACAATAAATTTTGTAATTGAAAATCAGTAAAAGTCTGATCAATCTCCTGAACCTCCGGGCCATTTTTTATTACCTCATTGCAGGAATTAATCACGGTATAGAAATCATCCCAGTCGCATAAACCATTATCCGGGTAAATGTTGCCCTCCGAAATAAGTTGTTCATTCCTGGATTGATTATCGTCTCCCACCACCATATCTGCCCTGATCTCACCATGTATAAATAGTATCCTGTCCATGGATGCCAGCGTTTCATATGCTGACATTAATAGCGTCTCAACATCCTCTTTTGTTTTCCAGTACTCTTCCCGAACCAGGCCGTCAGGAGGCTGAAGCTCAATCCATTCATTGCAGGAGAGCATTGAAATAATCAATGTAATAAGAAGTAAATATTTGGCTTTATATTTCATAGTTTATTGATTTAAAATCCTACAGACAGGCTCATGGTTACAATCCTGGGAGGAGGTGTTGTTGCTTTATCAACTCCAATCCAGAAAGGATCGCTTGCATCTTGTCCCACTTCAGGGTCCTGTCCCGAATACCCGGTTACTGTAAACAGCCTCCTTGCACTAAACGTCAGGTTTGCTTTCCTGATCCCGAGTTTATCACAAAAAGC
Organism: uncultured Bacteroidaceae bacterium; assembly: GCA_964583445.1. Lineage (GTDB taxonomy): Bacteria > Bacteroidota > Bacteroidia > Bacteroidales > M55B112. The sequence goes on from CAZOXI010000121.1 coordinate 3,901, forward strand.
ACGGCTGAACTGGTAGCCGAGTTTGACGTTATTCATCCGCATGTAGTCCCCCCTTTCAACATACCGGTCAGAACCCAGGTTATTTGCCGGGTGATTCATATAGGCTCTCGGCAAAATTCCCGGCTCATCCTGTCCCTGCACCCTCCACCTGCTGAGCACGGCTTTGCTTTGATTGTTCCTGCTGTTCATTCCTTCGGTCTGGATAGCCACCCCGTTGATGATATCAAAACCTACGCGATAATGAAAGAACATGGAAAAATCGAAATTCCAGAAACTCAGGCTCGTTCCAAATCCGCCGATAAAATTCGGGTTTGAATCTCCGATTTTTTCCACATCATTCAAATCAATATCTCCGTCGTGGTTGAGATCCGCATAAATTGGATCGCCACCCTGGAATATATATGCATCATTGTAAGTAAGGCTGATTGGATTTCCGTATCCATCATAAAGGATATTGCCGGCTGCATCCCTGGCAACTACATCTTCATCGCTGGCCCATACCCCCAGGTACCTGAAGCCGTAAAAAGAACCAATAGGTTCTCCCTCTGTAACCAACCGCGGATACTGGCCATTGCCGATGGATGTGGATCGCTCGGTATTAAAATTCTCAGGTAACACATTAAATGAATTTACATTACGCGAGGTGTTAAAGTTGAGAGACCAACGAAAATTTTCTTTATTTAACACCTTTACATCAGCCATGATCTCCCATCCCTGGTTGGTCATTTCACCACCATTGAAATAACGCAGTTCTCCAAAACCTGATGTGCTTGGAATATCATAATCCTTGAACAGGATATCCGTAGTTACCTTGTTATAAAATTCTCCTTCGATAAAAAGCCTGTTTTTAAAGAGGTTCAGTTCCAATCCAATATTATAGGATGTAATGGTCTCCCACTTTAAATTATCTAACTGGACACTTGTGGGAATAATGGAAGGTGTGAAAATATAGCTGCCGGTGGAGGTTGATTCGTAATTGGCAAACCGGGCATACACATCCTTAGGCCGCCTTCCGGTCACCCCCCAGCTAAAACGCAACATACTTTCATTTAGAAAATCGAGCGATGCCAGAAATGGTTCATCCGAAAATCGCCATCCCAGCGCCAATCCCTGGAAAAGTCCCCATCGGTTATTTTCGCCAAAGGCAGAGGCGGCATCAGCCCGAAGAATGGTTTGAATCATGTACCTGTCCAGCAATTTATAGTTGATATTTGCCAGTCCTCCGAGCGATCGATTTTCGCCCATGCGGGTGGCGATCCAGTCTACCTGTCCCTGTGCAGCAGGATCCTGTACAGTAGTTGAGGGTGTATGGACGGTCCTGGTGTAGATTCTTTCGAATTCTGACTGTTGGGTTATCCAGGTGATCGCTCCTGATAATTCATGATTTTCATTTTCAAATGGAGAATCAAAGGCAACCTGTGTTTCAGTCCTGAGTTCTATATCCATTTCGTTTTGTTCCCTGGCCCTGTTCACATAAGGATCCAGCCAGTCGGCGCCGATAGTGGTGTACGGGTAAAATCTGTTTCTTTCTGTTCCCTGGAACTGGAATGAAACTGTTTCCCGCAACATCAACCAGTCATTTAACCTGTACCTGAGTAAAAATGTGTTTTCCAGCCGGCTGTACCTGGTATCGTCCTTACCCAGGTTGGCCATAGCAACAGGATTGTAATAGGACACACCATCCCCCTGGTAACTGTTGATGGGTGTAAAATACTCCCCCGTCGGATTTCCCCTGGAGTCAAATTCCCAAATGCTCATATTCGGCGCTTTGATGTATGCCATTTCGCGTACATTGCGCTTGTTAAGCTCTGCATTCCCCTCCCTGAAATTCGTTACGTAATTAAACTTGACCTGGAACAATAAATCCCTGGACAGGAAATAGTCCAGGTTGGTCCTTACTGAAAATCTCTGGGCACTTGTCCCGATGGTGGTTCCCATTTCATCTGAAAAGCTGAAAGAATTAAAGTATCTTGTTTTTTCTCCCCCCCCTGAAAGGCTGAAATAATGGTCCTGGGTAAACCCATTTCTTGTGAGTTCCCCAATCCAGTCTGTATTTGCTGAATAGTTATAAAAATCCACATAGTCCCGATCGTACGCAATTTCGTCGGGCAAATCGTATAACCCCCTGCTGTTGTGCCACTCTTCCAGTTGAAGCATAATGTATTCATTTCCATCCAGCATAGGGATGGCCGGAGGCTGAAAGTTATAACTGCTTTTGAATTGGTAATCAAACTTGATATCACCCATGGTTCCCCTGGCAGTTTCTATGAGCAGTACCCCGTCTGCTCCCCTTGATCCGTATACTGCTGTTGAGGCGGCATCTTTAAGTACCTCGATGGATTTAATGTCCTGCAGGGCAATATTGATCAGGTTACTTATGTCCTCCGAATCAGCCGAACTTAGATCAAAACTTTGCGCCACCCTGAATTGGGGAACACCGTCAATCACGATCAACGGCTGACTGTTTCCCATGGAGCTAAGTCCCCTGATCACGATTTGTGAACCAGCCCCGGGGTCACCCGAAGCTGCGATGATATCCAGTCCACTCACTTTTCCCTGCAATGCGTCGGCTGCTGAGGTCGTGCCCATATCCCTCATTTCAATCAAATCAACTTTAACGCTCGAAGAGGCACGGTCCCTGTCCGCAATGTTTGTCAGGCTGTTCTGGTCCTTCGCTTCTGCAACGATCATGACCTCATCCAGTTCGAAATCAGAAGGCTCAAGTTCCACAATAATAGTTCTGGAGGGATCCTTTTCTATTTCCTGTATCTTATACCCGATAAAACTGACTTTCACGTCATGAGAGGGATCGCTTAATTCAAGAATAAAATCCCCGTCTAAATTGGTAGTGGTTCCACCGATGATACGCTCATTTTCATCATATTCAATAATGGTTGCTCCAATGACCGGTTGTCCATCTGTCTTATCAATGATACGGCCTCTTATAATTGTTTTTTCCTGTGCTGCTACGTGAAAAAAACACAAAAGTGACAGTGCAACGGTTAATATGAGTTTGCTTTTTTTCATCTTATTATTCCTGAATTATCAAATGATTTCGATCCTTGATCTTACTGACCAATCTCAGCTGAAACCAGAACCTTATCTATTTCATGTATGACAGCATTATCCAATCTGTTGGGGAATACCTCCTCAGCATCACCCTCCGGCAGTTCTACAAAAGATCCGATAATATTGGTGTTTTCCGATTCAACAGCTGTAGCGTATACTGAATTCTCGTTACTGATGATTTGAATATTGTCGGCTTCCGGATTGATGTATATTTTAGTATAGAAAGTGGTATACTGGGTTGAACGCTCATCAATACGCATGGTCTCATAGTAGCCGGGAGCTTTCTTCCCATCCGTGAATATAAGGGTACCCTGAACAAAATGCAACTTCAGGATCTGGCCGAGCTCTTCCACGGGAAGTGAATTAAGATTTGCGGCCTCTATCGCTTCATCACTCGGAACCAACACGGTATAATAATCAGTTTCATTGATAAAAGAATAGGTGGCCAGTTTATCTTGCGATAAGCCGGCTTTTTTCAGGAGGGCATGAAATGTTGGAAAATTGTTAAAGAGCTGGGTGTACATATTCAGACCTGAAAATGAGAACCAGTTTTGAATTTCGTACGTAGTTCCATTATCTGCTTCACTTAACACATGCGGAAATTCCGGGACGATCTCATTGCCTTCAGTTCCTGATGTGGTCGGGGCTGTTCCACTAACTTCTCCCGTTTCATTATTAAAAATGATATGCGTGCCGGCAAGATTGGGAATGAACTCCTTCCGTGCCAGGCCATCTGGCTGGATATCGCTGATATGGTTAAGCAACAGGTTTCGTAAACTCGTCCTGGTATATCTTATCTGAACAGGCTCCCCCATATCGCTAAGGACAAATGAATAAAACCTCCCGTTCAGTTCATTATAGACCAGGGAAGAATCTATCGAAGTATTGATGTCAGATTCAACAAAGAATGTAAAGGTATTATTACGTTTTTTCAGGAGCGGTAAAATCCCGGTTTCCTCAATCACATTCATTACTTTTGAAAATCCCCGCCGGAGATAGACCGGACCGGTGACACTGCTGAATGCCCGTGGAACAATTGCTTTGTTTACACCTATAAAAGTACAATTACTTCCAAATTCCTGATGAACAATATCCGTGCTGTTCAGGGTAACAATATCCATTTCACCATT
>CAZOXI010000122.1:0-8096 GCA_964583445.1 uncultured Bacteroidaceae bacterium
ATTAAACAAGCTATCTTTTATCTTTTTTTGCACAAATCGCTCGATCTAGGTATAAATGAAGACTGTTTCGCGCTAGATTATGCAATGATATATCTCACTGTTGCAATTGACCCAAATCAGTTTTTATATTGATAGTTTTGTATATTTGTATACTAAGTGAGAAGACAATGGACAACAATCTGGAATTTTCAGGGTGCACGATCAGTTCCTACGATTGTAAATGTTTCGAGCTACTGACGCCGGAAGAGCAACAACTTATCAACGAAAATTCAGTGCGGATCAGCTACAATAAGGGCGAAATGATCTGCAAGCAGGGTGGATTCGTTTCTCAGATTATGTTCGTTGAGAAAGGACTGGCAAAAGTATTCATTGAAAATGGAGGCAATTCACTATTACTGCGAATCACACCGGATGGCTCCTTCATCGGTCTCTCGGCTGTGTCAGACGAATTCTCCACCTTTCCGTATTCCGCCAGGGTATATGTCGATACAGTGATACGACAGATTGATGTAAGCACCTTCCGTAAGGTATTAAACAACAATAACAATTTCGCCAGGGAAATCATCAATATACTCAGCGCCAACAGCGTGCAGATCTACGGCCGCTTTTTTTGCCTGACCTACAAGCAGGCCTACGGAAGGCTTGCCGATATCATTCTTTGCCTGTCAGAACGCATCTTTAAGAAAGGAAAATTCGAACTTCCTCTTTCCAGGAAAGATATCGCTGAACTATCGGGAATGAGCTCTGAAACAGTGGTGCGCTTGCTGAAAAAATTCAATGAGGATGGTTTGATCAGGATGAATGGAAAAAACATCGAAGTAGCTGATGTTGAGAAGCTGCAGCGCATTAGTGAAACGGGATGACCTGTATCACAGTCAGGTTACATTCTTTATAAAATTATTTAAAAATACCAGCGTCAACTCAATTTCTCTCTTTCCTATACTGAATCATCATACCGATACATCCAAAGTAGTCCAGCTTTTCCTGTTCAGTCATATCCTCTGCCAATACTTCCAGCGAGACTTTTAAGCGTTGGGTATGTTCAATATTCAGAGTGAGGGTGCCGAGGTAATCTTCCTTAGCATTGTCATAGATCACTTCATCAGTCATTGCGTTCATCAGTAAAATATGAATAGGTTCGAAGTGATCGGAAACACACAAGTTGATCTTGTATTGCCTGTCGGCATAAAGAACCAGATTGTATATCATCTGATCACCTGCACCAATAATATTGCTTCGTGACTGTCCATCGTATTTGAATCTGGGTCCCGGATTTACATTACAATCAGAATACAGGTGAAATTTTCTGCAGGAATTTTTTTGCGCGGTTACAACAGGAACCGCAAATGTGATAAGTAATATGGCGAGTATGAATCGTTTCATAGGAAAATATTTTCAAATTTTAATTACCGACAATATAGGCCCTGGTATCGAGCACAGTGCGTTTGATCATATAAAAATTTTCTTCAGTAATATCAGGAAGTGAGCCGCCAGACAATGTGATTACACCTGGCTCTTCGATGCAGGCAATTGTACTTTCTGATTCCAGTTCATTATAAATTTTATCTAATTCCCTGATATAAACCAGGATGCCCTCCACATTGGGATCGTCAGAAACTGATTCAGCTTGTTTTAGCAGGTTCTCAAGAGGATACTTCAACTCTGAGATCTGCTGGAGGATCGGATCCTTTTCATCATACTCCTCAAGTGAATATAGCGCGAGATACATTGCCTCAATGTATGCACCACTCGAAATGAGCGCGATTGTATTCTCCCTGCCGGCAGTTTCAAGAAACTCCAGGACATTATTAAATGCCTCATTGCTCAATACAATCAGTGAATCCCTGTTGCCTACATTGGTCCCGACTCTTTCAGCAAGTGATTCGAATGCAGTGGTTGCGACATCCAGCTCACTGCTCAGCTTCCTAACAACCTCCAGGTATTCTGAAACAATTGTATTTCTGGAAAAGAGGGAAGCATATGCCAGGTCAGAAATATAAATCCCCAGGTTCAATCCCTTTTCCCTGTAGGTTACATAGTCTGTGTACTGGGTTGGATCATGCAACAATTCCTCATTGTAGGATAGCTCTGCAGCATAGAATTGGTTCAAGACCTCTCCGGGGGAAGGAAACAGGTAGATAGGTGATTTTTTGATTTCTGTTTCGATTTGATCGCGGTCAAATTTAAAACCCTCATCAATCTTCCTTTTCTGATTATTACATCCCTCTGTAACAGAGAACATGAAAATAATCAACGTAAAAAATGTCAATTTATTCATAAATTTGTATTTCAAAAAATTCAATAAACCTGAACTGCTTTGCGGGATCTTTCAGTTTTTCCCTGACCTAACAATACTTCTGATGATATTTCTCAATACATCATATCTGAGTGCAAAATACAAAATCAATGTCATCATCCATAATATCACGACATTAAATGTGATTGTATTCATCTCACTATTCCCAATCTTCTTCACAGGAGCAAAAAAATGGGCGCGCCCAATCCTGGAATCCGGAACCTGAAATATAGGTTGATCTTTGCGGATCAATTTTCTTCCTGACAGAACAATTTTTTTTAGCTCATTTCTATTGGTAACAATTTCCGCCACCCGGTCATTGTGACTGCGGCGTTTCAATTCAGCAACGTTCACCCCCTCCTCCTCCAGGTTGAAGATGATTGCATCCTTTTTTACTCTAAGCGCATGCGCCTGGTCCTCGAGGTAATCCCGCCAACTGGCAAGAAACCTGTCAAACAATTGAACATCCACTTGAAAAGGATCTGACTCTTTCAATTCTTTTGGAATACCCTGTATACCATGAAAGGTATTGGTTAAAAGCTGTAATTCTCCTTCAGCCTGATTCAATTTATTGTTAGCGATAAAATCCTGAAGCAAATCCAGGTGATTCTGTAGTTCCGGGATCAGAAAATTGATCTTATACTGTGCACTGGCAAGCGCCTGCTCGGTTTCAAAGAAATTTTGTTCATACGTATTATTCCTGAACTGATTAACCATCAGTGCTTCATACGCCCACCTGGATGCCATCAGGTTAGCAGAAAGCGGCACATATTCAGTCCTTGCTACCAGGGGATGCAACTTATCGTACTTCACGATTACGCCGGAAAGAAGGATCAGTGGGACCAATACAAACGGGATGACGATATAAATGGAAATAACAGACTTCAATCCTGCAGAGATATTCAACCCGAGCATCACTGCAAAACAGGAGGTTGAAAAAAGGATCAGCCAAAAATTCATGTTCAGTCCGCGGATCTCAAGAATATGATTTCCAATCAAAACGAATACGAACATCTGAAGCGCAGAAAGAATAAACAGGAAGACTATCTTTGAATTAAAGTAAGCATATCGGCTCAAATTGAGAAAGGTTTCCCGTTTTCGTATCTTTCTGTCGCGTATGATCTCCTCTGCGGAAATAATCATCCCGATAAACAGTGAAACGATTACAGACATAAAAATATACGCTGGAATATTCGAATTCAGGCTGAATATATACAGTGGAGATCCATTCTCTGTGCCCCCTGGATATCTCGTAAAGAAGCCAAGTATGAGTGCCAGCAATGGAGGGATTACCAGGGAAAGTGTTACAAACTGACGATCGGCAATCTTGGAGAGAAAGTTGCGCCGACTATAGGCTATGAACTGGGAGATAGCTCCCGGAATTTTATTTTGTTTGTCTGGCAGTTTGAGTCGTGCCGGCTGCTTCCTCTCAGGACTCATCTTTATTTTATAAAGTTGGTACCAATCTTCTGGCTGAAGCAACCTCTCAGTAGTATATTCTCCAAATTCATTGACTTTTTTAGCTTCAATGATCTGCAAAAGTTCATCAGTCTGAATATTCCCGCAAGCTGCACACTCAAGCTCTTCTGCATCGGCCCGCTCTGCAATATTTTTTAAATAGGTTATCGCATCCAGCGGATTTCCATAGTATACAGGATATCCACCCTTGTCCATCAAAAGCAGTTTGTCAAATTGTTTAAACATGTCCGAGGATGGTTGGTGGATATTTACCACAACGATTTTCCCGGTGAGGGACTGTTCTTTCAGCAATGACAACACATTCTCCGAATCGGTTGATGAAAGTCCGGAAGTAGGCTCATCTACGAAAAGTATTGATGAGTCACGGATCAATTCCAGTGCAATATTCAGTCGCTTTCTCTGACCGCCGCTGATGGATTTTTTCAGCGGACTGCCAACCTTCAGATCCTTAATGTAAAAAAGACCCAGATTACTGAGCAATTTGGTGATCCGTTTAATTATTTCAGACTCATCAAGGTCTCCAAGACACAGCCTTGCATTAAAATACAGGTTTTGAAACACCGTGAGCTCTTCTATCAGCAAATCATCCTGTGGTACGAATCCAAAAATCCCTTTTTGCGCTTTGTCGGAAGGGTTCAGCGGAAAACCATTAATCGTAATCTTGCCTTTCTCAGCAGGTAATAATCCGGTCAATACATTGATGAGTGTGGATTTTCCCGTTCCACTTCCACCCATAATCCCGACCATCTCTCCCGCATAAAAGTCCATACTGACTTCGTGGATCCCATTATCTGAACCCGGATAGAGATACTCGATCTCTTCAGCATGATATATTATTTGCGGATAGTCACTATCACGGCGAAATGAAGAAACGATGTCGCTGTAATAGATGGGTGACATCTGACCGGTTTTGAGCGCAGCACCCCTGGGAAAAACATAGATATGGTTTGGAAACACATTCTTACTACCCAGCTCCACCACTTCGTTCCCATGATAGTAAAAGATATATAACTCTGCCTGTTGCAGCCGAAGGAAGAAAAACTGACCTGTTAAACCTGGCTTGTATATGTGGTGAATATTTTTAAATGGATAGTTCTGAAGCCCGCTTACAATAATTAATGCAGACTTGTCGGGCACTTTTTGGAAACGCTCGGTAATAAAAGCTTTAGCGTTCCTGAATTCAGACGTATTGATCTGCATGGATTCTGAAATGGTAGCTATGGCATCGTTGATCGCCTCCCTGTAGTCTTCTTTTACATTACTGCTCGCCTGAAATTGCCTGGAGAATTGTATGATGCTGAATAAAATCATGAATTTCCCCTTTAGAGGAAGTTCTGAATTGATCTTACTACAGATCATCAGTATTTTCACAGAAAGCAGTGAAACTCGTTTTTTGTAGCTTTTCCCCCTGACCGTTTCCAACTGTTCCATGTATTTATCAAATATGGAAATAGATCGTTCAACCATTTTGGGGCTGAATTGCCCTTTCAGGTATGATTCAACAAAATTGCGAGAAAATATCCCTGAAGTTTCCACATTGATCGTCGCCAGGAGCGCGAAAAGTTTCATCAGGGATTGTAACATGGATTCAGTCATACAAAAATCCGCATTTAATGTATTGGAAAAAGAGCCTTATCTCATGAAGCATAAAGAAAACGAATACACTCCATCTCTATCATGCAATTGGAATTTTCCTTCATGTGCCTTCATAATCTCTGCTACAAGCGCGAGTTCAAGCCGGAAATCAGCATTATATGATATCTTTTCGGAAGTCACCGAGCGGATCTCCCGAAGCTCCTTCTCCGAAAGATGGATGTCCCCGGGAGTAAGCTCAATAATGTATTCCGTTTTGCTTGAAGAGATTGAAAGATTAATCTCTGTTCCCCGTTCAGTATGATCAATCAGGTATCCCAGCAGGTAACTGAATGCCGCAAGTGCAAGGTCAAACACCCCGTGAACTTCCAGATCGTGGTCCATACCCTTCAACTGTACACTGACCTCCTGCTGTTGAAGCTGGTTCCCTTTGTCAAGTATTGCTACTTCTGCGACCTCGTTCAATGAAAACGTTCGCCTTTCCGTTTTGAATCCTGTCTCGCTCAACCTGCTGAAATGACTTGCTGCTTCTGAAAAATCTTCCAGGCTACGTACTGAAACATCTAACTGGTATAACAATTCTGTAAGATCCCTGGAGTCTATTTTATCCTTGATCATATGAACGGCTGTAACGACCCTGTTGATGGGCTCCCGGATATCATTCGTAATGGATGCAATGAATTTATTTTTTGCACGGTCGAGTCCCAGCATCAGCTCGTTTGCATTTTCTAACTCAACAAGCATTTGTTTGTTCTTTAGCTTCAGATCCTGCACTTCCAATGACTTGTTGATTGCTTGCCGGACTTCTTCAATCTTGTATGGTTTATTAAAAAAACCATAAAGCCTCCCCTTGTTGATTGCCTCCACTACTGTATCAAAATCTGTATGCGCAGTGATCATAAATCGCATGATATCGGGGTACTTTTCTGTCACAATGGCAAGCAATTCGCTACCCGCCATCCCGGGCATCCGCTGATCAGCAACAATCACATTCACATCATGATTCTCAAGAACCTCAAGTGCCCGGGATCCCGATATAGCTAATAAAATGGTATAATCCTTTTCAAAAGAAGCTTTAAAAAGTTTCAGGTTGGTGTCGATGTCATCAACATATAATACTACCGGTCGCTCCGATTTAGGGGAGTGAAATTCCATGGTTAATTATTGCTTTTGCTGTAAAAATAAGAAAAATTTAGCTTGATGTATCGCGATTTTATCAACCTGATTGTTAAATGTATTCAAACATTAACATCATATTAAGGCAAACAGATCAAAATTATCGCGATATAAGGGATTGCAGGAACAATAATCGGAATGAATTTGTATTTTTACCTGGAACCTGATAGCGCCGGACACACGCCTGGACAGATAAAATACCAATTAATTACAGTGCATTTACAGTGTTTGGCCCCGTATGAAAAAAAAAATAATCTCCCTGACAAGAACTAATTAATACTTTTATTGGAGAACGCTCTAAATTGAAACAACCATGAAACAACTTCAAAGTTATTTGAACATTGCATTATTAATAATTGTGATATGCAGTGTTTCATTAAATGCACAGATAGAGGAACGAACGAAATCGATTGTGACCAAAAATGACGGAACCGAATATATTGGCGTAATTCTTAAACAGGACGCTCGCGAGATTCTCCTGCAAACGGAAACTGTTGGCGAAGTCATTATCCCGAAACACGAGATCAAATCCATCGAGGAATTTACCGGTAGAAAATATACATCAGCAAAATATACAGGCAGTAACATCTATGCCACCCGCTATTTCTTTTCTAACAATGGACTGCCCATGAAGAAAGGTGAAAGCTACGCCATGATACACCTGCCAGGGGCTGAATACCAGGTAGCCATTGTCGACAACCTCACCATTGGCGGTCTGACCTCCTGGATAGGGGTGCCTATTGTTGCCTCTGCAAAATATGCCATCAGGATCACCGATAATTTTAACCTTGCCGTGGGTGCCCTGGGGGGAACATTAAGCTGGGCTGGCTGGAATAACTACGGAGTGATGCCCTATGGATCTGTAACCGTTGGAAATCCCAGCCTCAACCTTAACTTTTCAGGCGGATACCTTACTATTGGTAATGAGGGCACTACAGCTTCGGCACCCCTCTATTCGGTGGGCGGACTGGCACGTTTGAGTGACCGGGTGTCCCTTGTAGGGGATTCCTTTATTTTTGCCCAGGAAAACCTGGTGGCCGTTGTGATTCCCGGACTCCGATTCGACAGGAAAAAGGGCGGTGCCTTCCAGTTCGGTCTGGCCGGACTGGTAATCAACAATGATGTGGTTCCCTTCCCCGTTCCCTTCCTGTCCTGGTTCATAGAAATATGATCTATAAGGGACACAAAGTTCTCAATGGAACACTGGAACAAATCCAGGGACAGAAGCCCTCTGCACACAACCTTTTTAAATATGCATTCAGGAGTTGAAGCTGATCCCAAACATATCATCCGGACGCATTCCTGACTTCATTATCAATGCCGTCACGGGGCCGGCTTTGCTTGCACTGCCCGTATACCTGATATTGCTGCTGCTGATCAAAGTTGACCACAATCCTTTTATTGCTGAAGTTGTGGAGCAAACCCTTCAGAATGATGAAAACATCCATGTGTATTCCTTCAGGGATATTACGGGTGACGAAATTTCTGAACAGATACTTATACTTAAAAATCTAAATTGAGTTTTTTCACCCGGGTTTCACCCGGTATTTGA
>CAZOXI010000123.1:0-8093 GCA_964583445.1 uncultured Bacteroidaceae bacterium
ACCTCTTTATTTTCAGATCATTACAGAATGACTATTTTTCAAGCGGAATTGCTGCTCATTAGGAGTATGTGCATATGATTAATTATTAAAATACTGGCAGAGGGTATCAGTAATTCGGTTTTTTGGGCAATCGGACTGTGGAAAAATGTAACCATGTCTTTAATTTTCTACACAATTTACTGCAGTGTTGTGAAAACTTCATCCGTGTTGATGCATGGCTTCTCAAAAGTGCAGCCGGCAGTTTTCATGCACTTAGATTGATTATGCAGGCAATCCTTACTTGACATTTTTACTTTTCAAATGGGAGGCTGTTGTTTGGCACATCATTGGTTGAACTCTCTAATCGAACAGGATTACGGACCGATCACAAAACACCGAACCAAATACATGCGTCGGTCCAATCACTAAAATAACCAGCTATGAATTATATTTTTAAATTTCATGATCTTGACAATTCCAGGGTAGCAGAAGTAGGAGGAAAAAATGCTTCGCTCGGAGAAATGTTTACAGAACTCGAATCAAAAGGAGTGCGCGTTCCTGATGGTTTTGCCACTTCATCTGAATGCTACCGGGACTTTCTGCAGGCCAATGACCTGGAAAAACCCATACAGGATTTGCTTGACAAGCTGGATCCTGAGAACCTGGACAGCCTCGAGGAGACGGGTGAAAAAATCCGCAAAAAAATTCTGGATGCTGACATCCCGGACAAGATCTCGGAGGCAATCACCGAAGGGTACAACGACCTGAAAAAAAGAGAAAAAGAAGTGAGTTCTGTTGCGGTCAGAAGCAGTGCCACAGCGGAGGACCTGCCTGAAACAAGTTTTGCAGGGCAACACGATTCATTTATGAACATCAAAGGGGATGAAGCCCTGCTGGAAGCCTGGAAAAAATGCGTGGCCTCCCTGTTTACCGACCGGGCAATCAAGTACCGCGAGGAAAATGATTTTGAACACATGAAGGTGGCGCTTTCGGTAGGGGTGCAGAAAATGGTTCGTGCCGATCAAGCCTCTTCCGGAGTGGCATTCACGATTGATCCCGACAGCGGATTTGAAAATGTAATCCTGGTGAATGGGACCTGGGGCCTCGGTGAGAACGTGGTCCAGGGAACAGTCAGGAACGATGAATTCTACCTCTACAAGAAAGCGCTGAAGGAGGACAAGAGATCCATCATCACCAAACGCATCGGTAGTAAGAAAAAGATGATGGTCTTCAGCGATGATGCTGAAGATCCGGTAAAAAATATTGATACCCCGGAAGAAAAACGGTCACAACAGGTGCTGAGCGATGAGATGCTTGTTCAGTTGGGCAAATGGTGCCTGGCAATAGAGGAGCATTATGATAAACCCATGGATATAGAATGGGCCATTGATGGAGAGACCGGGGAATTGTATATTGTCCAGGCAAGGCCCGAGACGGTACATTCCAGCAAGGAGGATAAAGCGAAACTGAAAACCTACTCTTTTGATGGCGATGGTGCCTCACCGGTGTTGGAAGGGATCGGAATCGGTAATAAGATTGTCTCCGGCAAGGTAAAGATCCTGGATTCCCCCGATGATGCCGACAAACTTGAAGAGGGAGAGGTCCTCGTGACGGAGATTACCAATCCCGACTGGGATCCGGTAATGAAAAAAGCTTCTGCAATTGTCACCAACAGCGGAGGAAGAACGAGCCATGCAGCGATCGTGGCACGTGAACTTGGTGCCGTGGCGATCGTGGGAGCAGGAAATGCCACCGAAACCCTGGAAGACGGCCAGGAGGTTACTGTATCCAGTGCCGGGGGAACCGAAGGAAAAATTTTTGACGGGGTTCTGGAATGGAATGAAGAAGAAATTGATACCAGTGAAATGGAAGACCCTGATACTAAGGTAATGCTGATCCTGGCACATCCCGGCACCGCCTTTAACAATGCAAAATACCCGGTTGACGGAGTCGGACTGATGCGGCTGGAATTTGTGATCAACAGTGAGATCATGATTCACCCCATGGCGCTTCTGAAATTTGATGAACTGGAGGACAAAGAAGCTGCGAAAGAGATTGAGCGACTGACTTCCCGGTACGACGACAAAAAGGAGTATTTCACAGATAAGCTCTCAATGGCAGTGGGAACCATTGCTGCTGCTTTTTATCCGAGGGATGTGATCGTGAGGATGAGTGACTTTAAATCCAATGAATACAGTGAGTTGCTTGGTGGAAAACAATTTGAACCGGAAGAGGAAAATCCGATGGTCGGGTTCAGGGGTGCAGCAAGGTATTATCACGAAGGATACCGGGAAGGTTTTGCCCTTGAATGTGAAGCCATGCGCATCGTGCGCGATGAAATGGGACTGACTAATGTGAAACTGATGATCCCGTTCTGCAGGACCTTCGAGGAAGGGAAAAAAGTAATCGGGGAGATGGAGAAGAACGGTCTGAAACAGGGAGAGAATGACCTGGAGATCTATGTCATGACAGAGCTCCCGGTAAACGCTGTCAGAACAGAAGCTTTTTCCAAGATCTTCGACGGTTTCTCGATCGGATCCAATGACCTTACGCAGCTCGTGCTTGGTGTAGACAGGGACTCGGAACTTGTAAGTCACATCTTCAGTGAGCAGGATCCTGCCGTCATGGAAATGATTGAGATGTCGATCCGTAAAGCACGGGAGAACTACAAGGAGATTGGGTTGTGCGGACAGGCTCCGAGCGACTTTCCCAAGTTTGCAAAATTCCTGGTTGAAAATAAGATCAATAGCATTTCATTCAACCCGGATGCTGTGGCAAAAGGGATTAAAAACATCGTTGAAGCAGAAAAAAACATAAAAACATGATCATGATAATCTTCGGCCTGCCGGGAACCGGGAAATCCTACCTGGCAAGGCATCTTGCTGCAGATGCCCGGGCATTGTACCTGAACACGGATGTCATGAGGGAAAAGATGAACAAGCAGGGAGCGTATGACGACAATACAAGACGCGAGATATACGAAAGGATCCTGGAAGAGATCAACCGTTCATCTGAACAGGAAACACTGGTGATTGTAGATGGGACATTCAACAGCAAAACTTTCAGGTACATGTTCAACAAGCGGTCCTGGGAACTGGAGCAGTATCTCTACTATATTGAAATGAAAGCCGCAGAGGATGAAGTGAAGAAGAGGATGAAGGATGACCGCAAATACAGTGAGGCGGACTATTCAGTGTACAAAAAACTGAAGGCGACATTTGATTTCATGCCCGAGGAACACCTGGTTTTACATTCCGATGAGCTTGAACTAAATGAAATGAAGGCAAAAGTAAAGGATTTAATCGATGGTAAAAGAGCAGATTCAGAAACTGTTAGAGACATGCAGCTTCAATGACAGCTGTGAAAACGCAAGGATGATTGAGACGCATATCTCATGGATCGTGCTGACAGACCGGTATGCATATAAATTCAAACGTCCTGTTAAATACTCATTCGTCGATTTCTCGACCCCGGAACTCCGGGAACATTTTTGTCATCGCGAGGTAGCACTGAACAGGCGCCTCGCACCCGAAATGTACCTGGGTGTTGTACCTGTAACAGAAAACGGGGTTGCAGTGGAACCGGCACCCGAACAAGGAGAGGTCATCGATCATGCCGTGAAGATGAAACGAATGAATAACAGGCGGCGGATGGATGTAATGTTGAAACAAAGGAAAGTGCACCAGGAGGATATGGAGAAGCTGGCAAAAATGCTGGCACGGTTTCATAAAAGCGCAGAAATCGTGAAAAATGCATTCAATACGAATGCTTTTCATGAGAAATACAAAGATATTCTGAGTGTGGGAGATTATATCCGGAAATATTGCAATGCAGACTACCTGGAAAGGGTCAGGGAATCTGTAACACAATCCAGCCTGTACCTGAACATGAACAGGAGCCTGATGAATCAGCGTGTCATTACAAATCACCAGCGCGATTGCCACGGGGATCTGAACAGTACAAATATTTTCCTATATGACGAACCGGTGGTTTTTGACTGCATCGATTTCAACAAGGAATACCGGGTAATCGATTTGCTCAATGAGATTGCTTTTCTATGTGTTGATCTGGACTTCCATGGACATGCACAACTCGGGCACCATTTTTACAACGCATACATGGAGGCATCCGGTGAAAAAGTGAACAGGCAGACAGGAATGCTTTTCAATTTTTATAAAAGCTACCGCGCCAATATCCGCGCCAAGGTCACTGCAATCAATGCGACCCAAAGCGGCAAAGAAAAAGAGCATGCAGGCGAGGTGAAGTCCTATCTTGACCTGATGAATATTTACATAGGCAAATTAAACCTGAAACCAATCAATGGCAAACTGTTAAAAACCTAATAGCTTATCGCATACTGCTGAATCATTTTTAAGTATTTAGAGCCAGAGGTAAAATACTGATCGCACCAGGAATTGCCCTGGTGTTTTCATGCTACCTTCATTGATCCGCCAGCAGGCAGCAATTTTAGCATTCTTTTAACATGCAAACTGAGTGTGATCCTGTAATTTTACACATCAAGTTCGAAAAAATAATCAATGATGCGTGTGAAATATTGTAGCAAGATTATCCTGACAGCCCTGTTATCTGTGTTTTTCATGCCCGGCTGTGAATTCATAACGGAAAACCAACCGCCCACGCTGGAGATACTCAGTCCGTCAAATGGATCTGAATTCAATGCGGGTGATGAGATCGTGATCTCTGCAGAGGCGAATGATCCTGATGGAACCATCGATGAGGTGCGTTTCTATATCAACGATGTCGGGGTCAGCTCCGCAGCAAGTTTTCCCTACAACTACACATGGAACAGTTCCGGGGAAGAGGAAGGAGTGCAATCTGTAAAAGTCACTGCAATCGACAACGATGGTGCCTCTGTATCTGAAGAGATTGTGGTGATCCTGAATGAAGGGGAACCTGCAACTGACGGGACCTTAGTTGATCCGCGGGACGATACAGAATATAAAACCGTTAAAATCGGCGACCAGGTCTGGATGGCAGAAAACCTGGCGTATCTTCCGGAGGTAAGTCCATCGTCGGATGAATCATATACCCTTCCCAAGTACTATGTGTATGATTACCAAGGCACCGGTGCTGATAAAGTTAAAATCACAGATAACTACAAAACATACGGTGTACTTTACAATTGGCCTGCGGCGGAAAGAGCCTGTCCGGAGGGTTGGCACCTGCCTACCGATGATGAATGGGAGGAATTGGCTGCATGGATCAGTGAGGACAACAGGGGATATTTTAAAGACAACGATGACTGGGAATCCGTTGGACTCCATCTTAAAACAACCAGCGGCTGGGACAGCGGCGGTCATGGAACGGATGACTACGGGTTCGGTGCCCTTCCTGCAGGTGAGCGGACCGATGCCGGTACGTTCAATTATCAGACCCTCGGGGGCAGATGGTGGTCTGCTACCGAGGCAGGAAATTCAGATGCCTTTGTCAGGTCCATGAATTCCGAGCAGGACGCATTCAACCGATACTACATCATGAAGGAGTACGGCTTTTCCGTTCGCTGCGTGAAGGATTAAAGCGGCGCAAGGAATCCTTTTATATAGATGCGAACCCTCTATTTCATCTCAGAGCAGCCATTATTTTGCTAAAAAATGGGACAACCGCAACAACTGGCAGAATTAAAAAGCGTCCCGGTAAATGGGCATTGAAGCCATTCCCGGGACGCATTCTTCCCAAATGAATTGTATTGTCATTTGAGAAACATGCTTTCGTTCTACCAGTAAGTACCGGAGATGTTGACTTTTTCCCTGAAGGTCCTGTCATCCGTGCGGATCACGACATAATATGCTCCCCGTTTGCTGGTGGAGAAATCATACACCCGTTTCAGTTCATTTTCGATGTTCAAAAATTCCGTATAAGCAAGCGTGTGTCCTTCATAAAACAAGTCGATCATAACAGACTGCTGACCTGCTACATCCTTTGTGAGGTACATCCTGTCTCCTTTCATCACAATTTTTGGTTTCGCGATGCTGTAACGCTCACCATCCATCATGTTCACCTGCTCTGCAGAAACCGTGAACGGATAGATCCTGATGGAATCCTCTGAATTCACTTCAAAATAATAAGTTGCCGGCGGAAGGTTCGAAAAGTCAAATGCCTTTGCATACAACCCCTCACGGGTGATTTTTTCACTGTAGATGGTTCGCTCGTTGCTATCCTTGATATACAATTCCGCTCCATCGTCCACATTGGCAAAGGTTACCTTGGTGGTTTTACCCGGAATCTCAGTGGGTGGGGTTGATGTAACGTTTGCATATATCGTATTGCCTGTCATCAAAGCACCCAGAATAAACAACGCTGCAATGATCTTTTTCATTTCTTTCATATCTTCTGTTTCTTTTGGTTTGAAATACATGACAAAAATAAGAGACATACAGGTCTTAATTAACAACAGAGTTGACCAATATATATACTAAATTAACATGTGATTGGCTTGCAAAATCATTTAGGGTGAATTTTGAACATAATCAGGTTAAATATGTATAGTAAGCGGAATGAGAAGTGCAATTATTTTTGCAGCGAACCGCTCGTCATTGCGTAAAGATATATTAGTGGTCCACGGATAAGCGAAGAAGAACAGGATTCGCCCTGCTGGCAATCTCTGTGATACTGAAAGTTAAAATGAAGATAGAATTATGTTACAGAAGAAACCATGGTTTGAAAATATAAATGCAGGTCCGGACAATTCGGTCTTTGTATTCCGGCATTCGGAGCAGGTAGTAAGATACCCAGCCTCCTGGCATTTTCACCCGGAGCTTGAGTTGGTATATGTTGACAAAGGTCAGGGCAAGCGCCACATCGGCAACCACCTCTCTTATTTCCACAACAGTCAGCTGTTGCTGATCGGCGCGAACCTGCCCCATCATGGATTCAGTGACAGGCTCACCCCTAAAGGATCTGAGACGGTGATCCTGTTTAAACCTGATTTCCTGGGCGAAAAATTCCTGGCACTGCCCGAGATGCGATCCATATCAGGCTTGTTTGAACGGGCAAAGCAGGGCGTTTTGTTTCATCCTGAGGTCAAGAAGGCCGTAGGACCGCACATCAAGGAACTGGCTAACGTTCAAGGATTTTCAAGAATCATGAATCTGCTGGAGATCCTTCATGAGCTCTCCCTCACGCAGGCATATACCACCCTGAACGTAGAGGGATTTACTTTTGAAGCCACCCTGCAGGACAGCAACCGCATTGATGGGATCTACAAACACATCAACCAGCATTTCGAGCGGCAGATTCAACTGAGAGAGATCTCTGATGTGGCCAGCATGACGGTCCCGGCCTTTTGCAGGTACTTTAAGAAATCGACAGGAAAAACCTTTACACGATTTGTTAATGAATACCGCATCGTGCAGGCAAGAAGGCTCTTGTCCGAGACCACAAAAAGCATCACCGATATCTGTTATGAATGCGGATTCAATAACTTTTCACATTTCAACAAGCTCTTCAAAGAGTTTACCGGCAAAAGCGCTTCCAAATACAGGAGTGAACTGAAACGCCTGGTCCAGTAATGTGGTAACCGGGGCCCAAAGGGCACACATTGTTACCTTCGTAGCATCATACTTCCAATTGAATGTCTTCCGCGAGCAACCGGCGAGATAAAGGCAAGGTTTTATACCCCGCTAAAACTGATTCTGTCGATGACCAGTGAGGGCAAGCGCCAGGATGAGTTTTCATATACGTTATTGCCGACAGCGACCAGGTCTTTCCAAATTTCCCGGTAGTTCCCGGTAATATTCATTTCATACACCGGCTGGACGATCTCCCCTTTCTCCACCAGGAAGCCTTCAATACCGTAGGAGAAATCCCCGGTGGCACCATTGCTGTTCCCCCCGTTGAACCCGGTTACATAGATCCCCCGGTCAATGTCTGCCAGCAAGCCTTTCAGGTCCTTGTCCCCCGGCCTGAATACCAGGTTGGCGGTCTCACCCGAATTGGGTTCCATCTCCAGTTTCTTCCCGTAATAGGTATCAATGTAATATTCTTTCAGGACTCCTTTCTCGATGATCCGACGCTTCCTGGTTGCGACCCCTTCGCTGTCGAAATGCCTGGATCCCCGTCCGGATATGATGAAAGGATCATCTGTGACATCGAAC
>CAZOXI010000124.1:0-8053 GCA_964583445.1 uncultured Bacteroidaceae bacterium
TTGCGTCTCGGATTTGGTGAGGCCTGTGAGGGCAAGCAATCCGGCAGTGGTTAACAGTGCCATACCTACAAAAATCAGGGTGGTGTCACTTTTGCCGAATAGTATTTCAACTTCATCTTCAAACAGGATACCTACGAAGAGTACCGGTATCGCAGAAAAGAGCAGTTTGGAAATGTATTTTGTTTCCTCATTCCATCTGAATTTGAACAGGCCTGCCATCAGTTGCCTGATCTCAGAGAAGAATACAGTAATTGTACTGAGTACGGTGGCAAAATGCACCATTACTGTGAAACCAAGGTCTTCTTCTATGTTTACGCCAAGAATTACTTTACCGATTTCCAGGTGTCCACTGCTGCTTACCGGCAAAAACTCTGTAAGTCCCTGTATAATACCAAGGATGATTGCTTCAATAATACTCATGCCAGGGATTCGGGCTTATTTTTCTTCTTGTGAATCGGATTTGGGTTTCTTCATAATCGCCCAGATTTCGAAAACGAAACCAGCGAGGACCACGAGCGGGGCAAGTGTAATACGACGGAAACTAAAAATTTCTTCCGGTTTGAATACAGTCGGGTCGTCTGTTTTACCACCCAGCATCAATAAGAAACCAATGACAATGATTACGAAGCCGATAATCAGTAACTTATAATTTTCGGATCCGAGTGCGAAATTTTCCTTCTCTTTATTTTTCCTGGCCATGATTGACTGCTTAATAATAAAGTTTATCTGTTTTTATATTCAGATATTTATTTACTGCAAAGAAAGTAGAAATCCAGTTAATTACAATGCTAATTATAAGGATAGATGCTCCAAGCAGTAACATTGCGTTGATATCGGTGAAAGAGATGATGCTTTCAAGCTCTTCAGCCGCGAGGTAAACGATCCCGGTGATGAGGGACATGGCAATGATTGCCCCTGCCACTGCATTGACCAGGCTTCTTATCATAAATGGTTTACGAATGAATCCCCTGTTTGCACCAACCAGCTGCATCGTGTTAATAATAAACCGTTTGGAATAGATGGACAACCTGATGGTGTTATTGATCAGTGTGATAGCAACAAGGGTGAGCAGTCCACTGAAACCAAGAATGACGATACTGATTTTTCTGATATTTTCATTGATGGCATACAGCAGGGTTTTTTTATACACCACTTCATTCACCTGGTCGTAATTGAGGATCTCCTGTTCAATAAAAACCACAGAATCGGGTCGGGTATAGGAAGCCTGTAATCTTAGCCTGATGGAGGGTGGGAGTGGATTGAACCCGAGGAATTCTACAAATTCGCCACCAACCAGTTGTTCGGTCTCCAGGGCAGCTTCTTCCTTGGTGATATATTCGGTGGACAGGGTGTAAGCTTTGGCATCCAGTATTTTCTGAAGCTGCAGAATATCTGCATCTTTGACGTTTTCTTTCAGAATTACATTAAACCCAATACTCTCGCGGACCGTTTTGTTAATATTTCGCCCATTGATGATCAGCAATCCAAGAAAACCGATCAGGAACAGGACGAGGGAGATGCTGATCACTGAAGTTAAGTGAGAACTCCGGAGCCTTCGCCTGCTGATTCTTTTTTCATTTTTTGCCATGGCAACATGATCAGATTTGCCCAAAGATAAAAAAAACGCCGGGAATTCCGGCGCTTTCTGATCAATGCATTTTTATCAGTCAAGCAGGGTGATCCATCCATAGGGATCTTCCAGATCGCCGTACTGTATTCCAACTAAAGTCTCATACAGTTTTGTTGTAATTGCCCCTGGATGGGTACCGTCTCCATAGGTATAGGTTTGATCCTGATCCACATCTACGATCTTTTTGATGGGTGTGATCACCGCAGCCGTTCCACAGGCTCCTGCCTCTTCGAAGCTGTTCAGCTCGCTGACTTCAATGGGTCTTTTTTCAATTTTCATGCCCATGTCAGATGCTATTTGTTGCAGGCTCTTATTGGTAATAGAGGGCAGGATGGAACGTGAATCAGGCGTTATATACGTATTGTCTTTGATGGCAAAGAAGTTGGCAGGACCGGCTTCATCAATATACTTCTTCTCACGTGCATCCAGGTAAAGTGCTGTTGCAAATCCTGCGTCGTGCGCCTCTGCAACCGAGGTCATGCTGGCGGCATAATTCCCACCAACTTTAAGATGCCCTGTTCCCAGCGGGGCTGCCCTGTCATGATCCCGGGTAATCATGACATCGACAGGCTTGAATCCTTCTTTGAAATAGGGTCCAACCGGCATCACAAACACCATGAAGAGGAATTCATCAGCAGGCCTGACACCCACCTGAGGGCCTGTGCCGATCAGTAAGGGTCTGATATACAATGATGCACCTGTTCCATAGGGAGGTACAAACCTTTCATTGAGCATTACGACCTTTTCAACAGCCTCCTGGAAAAGGGACTGGGGCACTTCCGCCAGCATGATACCCTGTGCAGAGGTGCGCATTCTTTTTGCATTTTCATCATACCTGAACAACCGGATCCTTCCGTCTTTGCCCCTGTATGCTTTTAATCCTTCAAATGATTCCTGTCCGTAGTGCAGGCAGGTGGCTCCCATGTGCATGGAGATTTGGGAGGAGGATGATATCTCCAGTTCACCCCATTTGCCATTCCTGTAATAACAGCGCACGTTATAATCTGTCTCACTGATCCCGAAGCCCAGGTGTTTCCAGTCAATACTCATAGGTATAAAGTTTTATTTGAGCAATCAAATGTAGTAATTCAGGAACGGTTCTACAATCAGGAAAAGATGTTTTACAGTGATGTTTTAGATCTTACTTCCAGTCCCGGAGATTCTTCAGTTGATTTTTCGGGGTGACCTCACGCAGTCGTTGCGCTGCAAGGGTAAAATAGTTGTAATTATTGATCAGGTCGGCCTGTTGTTTAATGAAATTTTCCCTTGAAAGATCCGCATATACATTTTTCTTTTCCAGGTACAACAGTTTTACCTGCGTAAGGTAATCACTTCTTCCAAGGTATTCCATCTTTGCATCGATAAGGATCGATTCCAGGATATTTTGCGGAACATATGGTTCTTTGCTTGCCAGGATAAGGTTAGAGATCCGGTCGATCTGTTTTTCATCATATCCGTAATCGGGGAGGATCTTCCTGCTGATCTCCACTGATGTGTTTTCGAAATGGTCGTAGGTTTCGGAAAGGCCGGAGAACATCATTACAGCGGTAGTTTGCAACAGGAGCAATTCATCGTCCGATACATTTTCGGAGCGTCCCAGTAATTCAGCCTGGTTGCAGACCTTCTGGATCGTCTCATTTTTATGGAAGTGCAGGATCATTGTCGTGTTGGAGGCGATCAGCTCCAGTACTCTTTCCTCAAGATCTTTGATTTTCAGCATCTGCAATTTAACGAAGAACCTCCTGTTGGGGATACCTTGCAGGTCGACAGATAATTCAGCACGCAGACCGGTTACAAAATACATATCAATGTTGCCTTTGTATTTCACCGGTAGTTTCCCCCTGTATTCACAGATGAAAAAATCCTTAACAAGGGAGTAGGTGATACCGGATATATTTACCTTGCCACCTTCACCTGATGATTCCATCCTGGAGGCGGTGTTGACCGTGTCGCCCCAGATATCATAAGAAAGCTTTTTATGTCCTACCACCCCGGAAATCACGGGTCCGGTGTGAACACCCATCCGCAGGTCCCATATGTCAGCCTTCTTTTTCTTCAGGTCTTTCATGTAATATTGCATTTCGAGACCTGCCAGCACGACTTCAACGGGATTGGAACTGTTCTTCACCGGAATGCCTCCTGCAGCCATGTAAGCATCACCAATGGTCTTAATTTTCTCGATATTATATTTATCCACTACAGAATCAAAATAGTAGAAAAATTGATCGAGTTCATCGATCAATATTTCAGGATTCATTTCCTCTGCAATCCTGGTAAATCCCTGTATGTCGCTAAATAAAACGGTGACCATTTCAAACTTCCTGGACTTCGCACGACCTTTGCTTTTCAATTCTTCGGCTGTTCCCCTGGGAAAGAGATCGGCGACAAGCTTGTCTGACTTTTCTTTTTCGCTCAGCACGGCTTTCATCTGTTCCCTGATCCGTTCTTCCAGCTTGTTTTCCACGCGTTTCAGGCGCAATAATCGCCATTTATAGAGCAGGAAAGAGAGAATGAAAAGCATAAATATATAAACAACGTATGCGAACCAGGTACGGTAGAAAGGCGGTGTGACCGTGAATTCAAACGCTACAGGTGCTGACAATTCCCCATATGATGAAACAGACTGTGCCTCAAATATGTAGTCCCTTTCCCTGGGATTTTCAATGACGATATTGGGATTCCTGCTCCATGCTGACCAGTCATCCTGGTAATGGTTCAATTTATAGCGGTAATAGGGATAGGGTGCTTTTGGGGCGCGTATATTTTTCAATGCGAAAACAATGTTTTGTTTCCGGTAACGAAATGTTTCGGATGACTTGATCTTGCGTGGTTCTGAATCCTGTTCATCTGCAATCAGGGTGGCAGAATGGATGTGAAGCATATTTTTCGGCCTGCTTTCTTCTGGCCCGGTATCAAGCCGCAGCAGCATTTTATTGCCGGTTATCCAGAGGTGATCTCCCGCTTCATCAACACCCAGCACCTGTCCAAAGGACCTTTTTGCCATGATCTCATACCAGGGTGTGTTGAGAAATTCGTTTTCCAGCTTCCAGATCGTGGATCCCCCAGTTGCATCCCCGGAGACACTCCAGAGATGATCATTGCTGCTGAAAACAGGGTCCGAAGACAGTAGCTTCTTTTGTAATTCTGACGTTTGAATAGCAATACAATGCCCTGAATCCAGGTCCCAGGAATAGATGCTTTGTTCCCCCAGCAATATGATTCCTCCATTATATTCCATCATTCCTTTCAATACATCAGATACAGGGATATCCAGGTGAACCTGGTGCAATGTGCTATTGTCCAGGCGGAATATTTCATTTTTCCCGGTCATTATATACCGGTTACCGTCACATTCAGCATAAGAAACAATGCGATGAATTGTGGAATCAATGCTTTGCTTTTTCCAGCCATCCTGGTGTGTTACGATTCTGAATATTCCGGTCCTGCCAGATCCGATGATTGATTGGTCATCAAGGATCTTTATGAAATCGGGGTTTTCATTAATAATCTGCTTAAGTGTGCCTTCATGTACCTGGTACGTTCCTGTTAATCCTGCTGCAATGATCAGGTTGTCTTTGGCCTGGATGCTATGGAAGTAACGCTCATTTTCTCCCCGGATATGCACGGGTGTCCAGCTTCCGTTGTGGTTGGATTTAAGAAGATAAATTCCACCGGTAGTGGCGAGGTAGATATCCTCCTGGTGAAAGGTGGA
The DNA here is from genome assembly GCA_964583445.1 of uncultured Bacteroidaceae bacterium. Lineage (GTDB taxonomy): Bacteria > Bacteroidota > Bacteroidia > Bacteroidales > M55B112. The sequence goes on from CAZOXI010000124.1 coordinate 5,343, forward strand.
AGAGATCACAAAACTACCCAGTTGATCATTAAGATTCATGATATATGACCTCGAAGGGAATTCCATATTGACGATACTGAAATCTGACACGATCCAGATATCATTAAAGCGGTCTGAAAATACATGATTAAAAGTAGTGTCTGGAAGATTTATGTATGAGGGGAAAGAACCAGTATAAAGCGCTGCGGTGTTGATAATAACCAGTTCATTTGTCGCTTTTTCACCAATATAGAGATCTTCGAAAACATACTGCAGCTTTAAAAATTCCTGGTTTGCCATCCCCGGTTGTTGAGCAGAACTCAGTATGCCGGTAGCTTTCTCAACCCTGATGGGCGATGCTTCCCTTCGCAACAGCAGGATGTGTTTGTCCTGATCAATAATTCCCGCCAGTTGCTTGTTATCCAGTGCCTCAGCAGTCGCGACCAGGAAAAATTCATCTCCATCCCACTGAAACAGTCCCATATTTTTTGCCTGGAGAAATACTTTTTTCCCGGAGTCGAATAATTTGACCTCCTGCCTGTTGAAGAAGATATGCCCGGCGTTTTTTTCAGTAATTACAAAGACCCCTTCTGTGGTGGCCATGAAAACCAGGGAATCTTTTGCAAGGATGCCGGCGGGATAGAAGCCCGGAAAATACGCATCAAGCATCATTTTTCGTGATACCTTTTCAGGACCATCAGTTGGTGAATAGCTGAGAATCCCAAAATCATTTTCAGTCAGATAGTAGATGCTGTTATCAGCAGTTCGGGCGATATAGACCGGGGCATCTGACGGTGTATAAAACACCTTACCGGCATCAATTGTGAGGTGACCGTCTTCCTTACCTATAAAATTTACACCATTATCGTTTCGGCAAAATGAAGTATTCGGTGTTCTGTTATATTTTGACGGAATCTCAAATTCAATGGTTTCGGGAACAAGACTTATAGAGGTTTTATCTTCCTGTCCCAGTAATACCGCGTATTTCAAGAGACCTGTCAGGAAAAAAAATAAATAAAATTTGTATGACTTGAAAAATAAATTCATAACTTGTAATCCCGATAGGCACCTGCAAAACCTAAAGATGTAATCAAAAATACGTAATTATTTGATTGTACGTAAATATATGGATTACCCGCTAAATGTAAACAAAATCTACACTATCCATGGAAAAAACCGATAAGCCGATCATTGTCCCCTGGGATTTTACACCAGTTGCGCAAAATGCATTTGAACATGCTGTGAATTTTTCCAGGACGCTTAATTGCAGTATTGCTTTATTGCATATTGTAAATGACGATAAGGACATTCCGGAAAAACAAAAAGCGCTGGAGGAGTCCTCTTCAAAGCTCGACAAAGAGTTCGGGAAGCGACCACACTGCATTGTGAAGTCGGGAAGCATTTTTCATACCATTGGTGAAGTGTCGAAGCAGTACAATGCCGAGATGATCATTATGGGAACACATGGGATCAAAGGTGCTCAAAAACTTTTCGGCAGCAGGGCATTGAAGGTCGTTGTTTCATCACGCATTCCTTTTCTCATTGTCCAGGATAAACCAGTCCAGGATAAACTTGAAACAATTTTGCTGCCCATCGATTTTAAAAGAGAAAATAAAGAGAAAGCAAATTGGATCTATCATCTTTCCACACGATTTGAATTGAAGGTCACCATATTCAAATCACATCCGAAAGACAGGGGCTTTAAACGCAAACTTCTATCGAATATGAAGTTTATTGAGAACTATCTGAAGACCAGGGATGTCAAATATGAAATTGTCTCCAGTACCGGTAAGAAAAGTTTTAAAGAGGAGGTGGTTGCATATGCGAATGAGAATAACTTTGATATGATCCTGATCATGGCCACCCGTGATATTAAGATGGTGGACTATATTTTCGGAGCACCGGAGCAGTATATCATTGCCAATAAATATAATCTGCCCGTTATGTGTATCAATCCCAGGCCGATGAGAATCGCAGGTGGGTTCAGGGCTACAGGAGGTGCATAGAAGGTTGCTCTGGCGGAAATTATAGTGAGCATTTTTTTTACCCGGGAACCCTCACATTGAATAGATGTCCTTTTTTTTGGACGAAAGTTAAAACAGGTTTCACAAAAATAACATGCAGGCCGTTTATGTAGCGGCCTTTTTTTTATGAAGGTTTATGAGAGCATTGATATTTGCCACCAATAATGATCATAAATTGTTGGAAATAAAAGAGATCCTGGGACCTCAGTTCAGAATTTCAGGATTAAGTGAGCGCGGGATACGGGAAGAGATCCCTGAAGACCATTTCACGCTTGAAGAAAATGCATTTCAGAAGGCAGCGTATATTTATGAGAAATTCGGGATTTCCTGTTTTGCCGATGACACCGGTTTGGAGATCGATGCATTGAATGGCGAGCCGGGCGTTTTTTCAGCGAGATATTCGCGTATAGGTGATCCGGTCTATCCGGAACTGGAAGTATCGCAGGGAAATATCAGGAAAGTGCTGGAAAAACTGGATAGAGTGGAATCGAGGAAGGCCAGGTTCAGGACGGTGATTGCATTGATCCTGGCGGGCAACAGATATGCTTTTGAAGGAGTTGTTAACGGAACTATTTCTAAGGAGATCAGGGGAGCAGGAGGATTTGGATATGATCCGATATTTATTCCTGAAGGAGGTGCGCTGACCTTTGCTGAGATGGATTTGTCGGAAAAGAACAAGATCAGTCATCGGGCCCGGGCAATCAAAAA
>CAZOXI010000125.1:0-8050 GCA_964583445.1 uncultured Bacteroidaceae bacterium
AACAGTTCCTGTCAGAATTTGTGTCTTACTGGAAAGAAAATGATCCGCGCAGGCTTTATACATCCGGCGCAGGATGGCCGCTCATCCCGGAAAATGACTACCACGTTACGCATCGCGGAACGCGCATCCAGGGCTGGGGCGAAGGACTCAGCAGTGTCATCAACTCCGAACCACCCAAAACCACGTATGACTGGAGGGAGAAAGTGCGTAAGGAAGGAACGCCTATTATCAGCCACGAGATCGGGCAATGGTGTGTGTATCCCAATTTCAGGGAAATGGAAAAGTATTCAGGAGTGCTCCAACCAAAGAATTTTGAGATATTCCGTGAAAGTTTAATTGACCACCATATGGGGCACCTGGCCGACAGCTTTCTGCTTGCTTCGGGGAAATTGCAGGCACTTTGTTATAAGGCCGACATTGAAGCAGCGCTGCGCACCCCCGAATTTTCAGGATTTCAGTTGCTGGACCTGCACGATTTTCCCGGACAGGGAACCGCACTGGTAGGTGTACTTGATCCGTTCTGGGAAGAGAAAGGATATATTACGCCCGAAGAATATCGTCGATTCTGTAACACCACGGTTCCCCTGGCAAGACTTGAAAAACGCATTTTTACCGAAGGTGAAACCATGGCAGCAGCCATTGAAGTCGCACATTTCGGACCGCTTCCTTTGAAGGGTGTGAATCCTTCGTGGCAGATCACGGAAAATAATAAAATTTTGGCTGAAGGCACGCTCGGACAGGTAGATATTCCCATCGGAAATGCATTCCAACTGGGTGAAGTGGTGTATGCTTTTCAATCAGAAAACAGGCCCCGGAAACTGGCGTTACAGGTAGCTGTTGATACGTTTGAAAACGCCTGGGATGTGTGGGTGTATCCCGCAGATGTTGACGTGGAGGCCAATGAAATAAAAATGGTTGAACACCTCGATGCAGCAACGGTCGACTACCTGGATAACGGGGGAAAAGTTTTGCTCAGTCTCGGTAAAGGAAAGGTAGCTCCCGGGATGGGCGGTGATATTGGCGTCGGCTTTTCCAGTATTTTCTGGAACACGGCATGGACAGGCGGGCAAAAACCCCACACGCTAGGCATCTTGTGCGCTCCGGAGCATCCGGCCCTGGAGCTTTTCCCTACTGAATATCACTCCAACTGGCAGTGGTGGGATGCCATGAGCCATGCTGATGCGATACAGCTGGATGCTTTTGCAAAAGAACTGAAACCAGTTGTGCGCATTATCGATGACTGGGTATCCAACCGCAGGCTGGCCCTGCTTTTCGAGGCACGTGTCGGGGAAGGAAGTGTCCTGGTCAGTGGTGTCGATTTGGTAAACAACCTGGAAAACCGGGCTGAAGCCAGGCAATTACTGGCAAGCTTGAAACACTACATGTCAGGAGAAAAATTCAGTCCTGCAGTTGAAATCAACCAGGAAGAACTGAAAAGCATTTTAAAAGCACAATGACCGAGGTAAAAATCACAAAACGGTCCATTCCCTCTTACGGACTCGGATCACCGGAGATCAACCCGGTTTTTTTTGAAAAACGTGTGTACCAGGGATCCAGCGGGAAAGTGTACCCGGTTCCGTTTATCGATAAAGTATACGACCAAAAGACGGATAAAACGTACCAGGTTGTCACGCTTGAAAACGAATTTGTAAAACTGGAATTGCTCCCGGAGATCGGTGGCCGCATTTTTAAAGCACAGGATAAGAGCAATAATAATTATGACTTTTTTTACCGCCAGGATGTCATTAAACCGGCCCTGGTAGGACTGGCAGGACCATGGATCAGCGGAGGCGTGGAATTTAACTGGCCGCAGCATCACCGCCCGGGAACGTATTTGCAGTCCGATGTGGATGTGGAAGAGGAACCCGATGGTTCAATAACCGTCTGGATGTCGGAATACGATCCCATGCACCGCATGAAAGGCATGCATGGGATCCGGTTGCGTCCCGGCAGTGCACTGATCGAATTGCGGGCAAGGCTGTTTAACCGAACGCCTTTTGTGCAAACCTTTTTGTGGTGGGCCAACGTCGCCGTGAAGGTCCATGAGAATTATGAAAGCTTCTTTCCTCCCGATGTGCATTACGTGGCCGACCATGCAGTGCGGGCGATGAGCAGTTTCCCGTATGCGGAAAACGATTACTACGGTATTCCCTATCACCAGAGAAAAGGAAAAAACGATCTGCGCCGGTACAACAATATTCCTGTACCCACCAGCTACATGGTTTGCGAAAGTGAATACGATTTCTTTGGCGGGTACGACCACGAAGCCGGTGGCGGTTTTATACACTTCGCGGACCGGCACATTGCGCCCGGGAAAAAACAGTGGACCTGGGGAAATGCCGAATTCGGACAGGCATGGGACCGGGAGCTGACCGACAATGGCGGCCCCTATTTTGAGCTGATGGCCGGGGTGTACACCGACAACCAACCGGATTTTTCATACCTGGTCCCCTATGAAACCAAAACTTTTTCCCAATACTGGTGGGGCTATCAGCAACTGGGGCCGGTGCAGAACGCCAACCGGAACCTTGCCATCCGACTTGCCATCCTGGAAGGTAACAGGCTGGATTTGGGCGTGGCCTCCTCCAGAAAGATGGAGGGACTCCGCTTGATCCTCGACACAGGCCGTGAGACAAAAGTCATTGAACGGTTCTCCGTCTCCCCCGATTCACCCTGGTTAAACAGGGAGTTTCAGATTCAAAATGGAGATGAGTACGCTATCTCACTCATTATTACAGATTCCTCTGGAAAGGAATTGCTGGCGTTTCACAACAAAGAAATTTCTGAATCCAGGAACCAGCCACTTGCGAAAGAGCCGCCCGAAGCTGCCGAAACAGACAATGGCGATATACTGAACCTTGTGGGCGAACACCTGGAACAGTACAGGCACCCCACGCGTTATCCCGAAGCATACTGGGAAAATGCAATTCGAAAAAATCCGCAAGATTACAGGGCATATATTGCGCTGGGAAAATCATTGCTGAAAAGGGGGCTGCTGGACACAGCAGCGTCAACATTCACCCGTGCCATAGATATCCTGACCAGTTATCATCCCAATCCGCACACCGGGGAAGCCCATTATTTTGCAGGTTTGACCTGCCTTTTGCAGGATCAACCCGAAAAAGCCTGCCCATTGCTTTACAAAGCCACCTGGAACTACGCATGGCGCTCGGCAGGGTATTATCTGCTGGGAACCATCGATTGCCGCAATGAGGAATACGAAACAGCGCTCAATCATCTCGAAGCTTCGCTGGATACCAACCGGCAAAACAACAAAGCCCACATTCTAAAGGCTATTGTCCTGAGGCACCTGGGCAAAGAAAAAGTGGCCACACAAATCCTGGATGAGCAGTTGAAAACTGACCCACTTGACCAGTGGGCCCTGTTTGAAAAAGAGATACTGAAAAGAAACTTTGATGCCTTCCTAACTTCAAGCAGAAATGATGCGCAGACCATGATCGATGTGGCATTCGAGTATGCAGATGCTGGATTTTATGATGAGGCTATCCAGGTACTCAGATTGCATCATGATTCTGAAATACCAGGTTGTGCCGTTCCGAATCCGATGAAAAGGAGTGCAATGACGCATTTTGTACTGGCATGGCTGTATGCAAAAATGAATCAAACAGAGCAGGCAGAGAACATGCTCAACACAGCAAGGAAATTAGCGCCCGATTATCTTTTCCCGTCGAGGGTTCATGAACAGGCGGTGCTGGAATGGGCCATCTCCCATGGAAAGGATCTATCGCTTGCAGCCTATGGACTGGGGAATTATTACTACGACAAAAAGCGGCACGAGGAGGCCATTTCCGTTTGGGAACTGGCGGCAAAAAACATGCAGTATGGCACCCTCTTCAGAAACCTCGGGATTGCTTACTGGAATCAGCGGGAGGATGCAGAAAAAGCGCAGGCGGCCTTCAAAAAAGCACTGGCACTTGCACCTGGCGATATGCGCATACTATTTGAATACGACCAGTTGCGAAAAAAACTGAACGATCCGCCACAGGAGCGACTCTCGTTCCTGGAAACATTCAAAGAGAAAATCCAGGCCCGGGATGATCTGAGCGTGGAGGTCGCTGCATTGTATAATTTTACCGGTCAGTATGAAAAAGCCCTGCATTTATTGGAAAACAAACGTTTCCACCCATGGGAAGGAGGCGAAGGGCAGGTGCTGCGTCAATATTCAGCTGCCTGCATTCAACTGGGGAAAAAAGAATTGGAAAGCGGAAATGCAGAAGCGGCATTTCGTTATTTCGAAAAGGCTGAAAATACGCCCGACCACCTGGGAGAAAAATACCATCCACTGCAGGCCAAAGCCCACATTAATTATTGGAAAGGAAGGGCATTGAAAGCGCAGGGCAAATCAGAAAAAGCCGGGAAGTATTTCACAAGGAGTGCCTCGGAGCAGGGCGATTTTATTGACATGGCCCAAAGCGAGCATTCTGAAATGACTTATTACCGGGCATTGTCGCTGCGTGAGTTGGGGATGGATGAAAAAGCGCGCATGCTGCTGGAAGACTTAAAAAACTTTGCGTGCAATCAACTGAAGGAAAAAGTAACCATCGATTATTTTGCCACCTCCCTTCCTTTGTTGCTGGTCTTCGAGGAAGACCTTCAGAAGCGGAACAAATGGGAAGCAACCTATTTACTGGCCCTGGCAGAAAAAGGGTTAGGTAATGATAAAAAGGCACGGAACCTGGCCAGAAAAGTATTAAATTTGAATGCAATGCATTCCGGGACAAAAGAAATGTTCACGTATGAAAACACCTGAAGCTTTCCTTTCGCTAATTCTTTTCCTGACATTTTTTTCATGTCAGTCACCCAATCATTTACCTGAAGTAAAGGAAGTTGATTTGTCTCAGATCGATCCTTCTCTCTTTTCTGAGGAGGAGTGGTATGTTCCCTATTACCTGGACCATTTCGCTGCAGTTGCCAACAGTGTCGTGGATACCGGGGAAAACCGCGGATTCTTTGATCTGTCAGTCTGGAGAGGTGCACATAACCACCATACCTACAATGCGCGCGTGATGGAGGGAATATTAAGCCTGGTATGGTTTTATTGTACCGACAGGCCCTGGAACGTGTATCATGGCGATCCTGCGCTAAAGAAAAGAATTGAAGCCAGCTTGCAGTTCTGGTGCAACATGCAACATACCGATGGGCGATTCAGTGAATACCACGTCGGACAATGGGGCCTTGCACCTACTGCATTTGCAACAAAATTCATAGGCCGGGCACTCTGGCTGCTTGAAAAGCAGGGGCCACAAATAGATGCCGACATCTTTGAACAGGCCCGTGTATCACTTCGAAAAGCAATCTACATTGGTTTTACACACGAAGGACTTTGGGAGCATGGCAAAAGATACTCCAACCAGTATGCAAATTTATGGGGAGGGGCGCTTGCTTACCTGGATGCCTGGCCCGATGCCGAAATCGAACAATTGCTTCAAAAACGTTTGCATGAGAGCATGACTGCCTTACAAAGTCCGATAGGATTTTTTTACGAAAAAGGGGGGCCTGACTGGGGCTATAATTTAAGCACGCACCACAGCGATCTGCAGGTGGCGTGGGAATATGCCGGAGAAGATATCCGGGAATTGATCATAGAAAAAACAAAGCGGTGGTACGAATGGTTTTCTTACAATGCCCTGAAAGAACCAGGAAACATGTGCTATTACCTGAACAGAGCCATTGAAACACGTCAGCATAAGGCCTATTATTGTAATGTCGAAGTAGAAGATCCGGCTTACCAGCGATGGGTTCCGCAGGCCGAATACGTTCCTGTGGCGCAGGCTTTTGAAATAAGTGAAGAAGCATACACGGCTTCGATCCAACATCGCTACAATGAAATGCGTTCGAACTACCCTGAAGTTTCACCCCTGGAAGCAGGTGAATTCAATGCTTTTGGGCCCTACGCATTTTTGCATCATGATATGGAAATATGGCTCCCCACCCGGCAACAAAAGGAACAAGCCATAAAAATACTCCCCTATTTAAAAGATTCCAGCTTTGTGAAGCGCATGCATGATGAAAGAAGCAATACCGGGTACGCTTATGTGAGAACGCCAAACTATTACGCCATCTTCAACAGTGGAAACATAATTACCCCTCAGCAGCGCTATGGCTTAGGGTTGGTCTGGACACCTCAACTGGGAACTATTTTTCAATCGCAGTCAAGAACAGATGAAGCTGCCTGGGGAACAAAAGCAGATGAGGCTGACCAGGTGTACGAGGCAAATGACCTGTTCCCGGAATCGATGATGCAGGAGTTAGAACCAAACCAACCTTTCAAACCTGTTTCAATAAAATACAACCTTGGGAACCACGGGGAGAAAAAAGTTACATTCCTTCAGAACAAGATCAGGATTGAAGTGAATCATTCCGGGCCATTCAATGAAATCCTACCGCTTTTAATTTCAGATGATGATCAGATAACTGTTAATGACGGCCGGATCATGGTGCAAACACAAAAAGGATCTTTCGTCATTCATTCATCAGAAAAAGAAAACTTGGAAATAAAGGATTATGCAGCTGATTTGCGCCTTAAGAAATGTAAGGTAATTACGATTTCTGCCATCGGAAGATTGATGTACGAATTTGTAATTTAATCCCTGCCTGTCAGATAAAATCCCGACTATTTCACATAAGTGGTTACCAAAAAAGATAATAATCGAATTTCTCCTGCTTGAGTTATTCATCATTGTTTACGATCCAATCCATATATTCAGGAAGCCGTGAAGCAAGAAAATAAGGTAGATTGTAAAGCGTGAATCCTCATTGATGAAGAAACAGGAGCTTCATTGAAGGACGTAAAAGCCACCCTCCTGACGCTGACCGGACGCATGAGCTCCTCTTCATTCCGGTTGTTGCCTCACAGCATAATAATTATTTATATGGTGTTCGGGCTCCTGGGCTAAAACTTCCCCCGGCGGCCGTTTCCTCGATACCGCTATAGCTTTTGCGCACGCGGTTGGCGGAGGCCTCGGCACCAGCATGCAAACCGGGCGCAGCAAGCACTCGAATGCCACTAAAAAAATACCACAAATATGGTATGGCATTACGCTGTGTATTCCTGTAACTTGACAAAAAATAATTGACATGAACCCCTCATCACTGGGAATTGATATCTCAGCGGTGCAGAGACAAAAGGACATGTATAAATGGTTCGATAGCGAACTGACCGATGATGAGGGCTCGCCGAGCACCATTGAAAATATTATCTCTGCGAGGCAACAAGTTATCCTTAGTTAGAACGATACTTATATTATTATAGTTCAATTATTTAAATAAAGAATTTATACAGATGAAACGTATATTTACCTTCCTGTTCATCCTGGTTGTACTCCCCTTTTCCCTGGTTGCACAAACCAATATCAGCGGAACAATCAGCAACAATACAACCTTAACAGCTGCCAACAGTCCGTATATTGTTACGGATCACCTCAACGTGAATGCAGGGGTGACACTTACCGTAGAATCGGGTGTGGAGTTGCGCTTCAATTCGGGTATCTATCTCCAGGTATTCGGTACGCTTAATGCCAATGGCGCCACCTTTACAGCCAATGAAAGCACTGCCAAAGGATTCTGGACCGGGGTGTATGTCTCGTACGAAAATAATGCCAGCTCCGGGATGGTCACCCTGAACAACTGTCTTGTAGAATATGCGCAGTCACTCTATGTGAGAAAAGGAGATCTGACCCTAACGAACAATACGGTGATCGATAACTTCAGCAGTTATGGTGTGGATGTCTATACCGCAGGGACATTGTACATAGATGCCACTACGATCCGGAATTGTTCCTTCCCGGTGTATTTCAGGGACAAAGGGGGCAACGGAGACTGGACAGTTGGTGAGGGAGTGAACCTGACCGGCAATTCAACCAATTATATCTTCATTGACTTCAGGGATGTCAACACTGAATTTACCATGCCGGATCTGGGGATTCCCTATTATTACAATTCAGAACTGCGGGTTACCGAAACCGGTTCCCTGCTGATTGACCCGGGGGTCACGTTGTATGGAACCACGAATGCATCGATCGTAGTGAAT
>CAZOXI010000126.1:0-372 GCA_964583445.1 uncultured Bacteroidaceae bacterium
CCCGCTTGTTGACGGACAGGGCAATTTCGGATCGGTTGACGGTGACAGTCCTGCAGCCATGCGTTATACGGAAGCCAGGCTGCGAAAGATTGCTGAGGATGCAATGATAGACCTTGACAAAAATACAGTTGATTTTCAGCTGAATTTCGATGATACGCTTGAAGAGCCCAGTGTGCTGCCAACAAGGATCCCGCTTTTGCTGGTGAATGGAACGTCCGGTATCGCCGTGGGTATGGCTACCAATATGGCGCCGCATAATATATCCGATACAGTGGATGCCATCACTGCATATATTGATAATAAGGATATTGAGATTGCCGAGCTGATCGATATCATCAAGGCCCCGGATTTTCCTACCGGGGGCATCATTTA
>CAZOXI010000126.1:382-8033 GCA_964583445.1 uncultured Bacteroidaceae bacterium
CGTGAAGGATGCGTATGAGACAGGGCGTGGCAGGATCGTGCTCAGGGCGCGGTCAGAGATCGAGGTAACCGATTCAGGACGAGAAAAGATCATCATCACTGAGATCCCATACATGGTGAACAAGGCAGATATGATCAAGAAAACAGCCGACCTGATCAACGATAAGAAGATTGAAGGGATCTCCTACATTAATGATGAATCGGACCGCCGGGGGATGCGTATTGTAATTATCCTGAAGAAAGAGGCCAGTGCCAACGTTGTGTTGAATAACCTCCTTAAATACACATCATTACAGACGTCTTTCAACGTGAATAGCATTGCCCTGGTGAATGGCAGACCCCGTACGTTGAACCTGAAACAACTTATCCGGTACTTCGTCGACCACCGTCATGATGTGGTGGTCAGAAGAACAAAGTACGAGTTGGACCAGGCAGAGAAACGCGCACATATCCTGCAGGGCCTGCTCAAGGCACTGGACCACATCGACGAGGTGATTGCATTGATCCGCGCATCCCAGACTCCGGAAGAGGCAAAAGAAGGGCTGATGGAAAAATTCAGCTTTTCAGAATTGCAGGCCAGGGCCATACTGGATATGCGGCTTCAGCGACTGGTGGGACTCGAAAGGGAAAAACTGCAGGCAGAATACGATGAATTGATGGAGATGATCGCCTATTACAAAAAATTACTTGCTGACGAAGGCCTCAGGATGCAGGTCATCAAAGAGGAAATGCTGGAGATTAAGGAAAAATATGGTGATGAAAGGAACACAGAGATCGTGCCGGATGAAGGAGAATTCAACCCGGAGGATTTTTATGCAGACGAGGAAATGGTCATTACGATCTCCAAATTGGGATACATTAAACGCACACCGCTCTATGAATTCCGCACCCAGAACAGGGGAGGTGTCGGAGCGAAGGGGAGTACCACGCGCGATGAGGATGTGATTGTAAGCATGTTCTCGGCCAGCATGCATAATACGATGCTTTTCTTTACCGACAAGGGAAGGTGTTTCTGGCTGAAAGTATATGAGATTCCGGAAGGAACGCGCAACTCCAAAGGCCGTGCGATTCAAAACCTGATCAATATTGAACCTGATGATGCGGTCAGGACCTACCTCAAGGTGGCGAGCCTCAAGGATGAGGAGTACATCAATAACAATTTTATTGTTCTTGCCACTAAAAAGGGGATTATCAAGAAAACAAGTCTTGAAGCATATTCACGTCCGAGAACCAATGGTATCAACGCCATAAATGTCCGGGAAGGAGATACACTGCTGGAAGCAAGGCTCACCGACGGCGACATGGAGATGATGCTTGCAGTGAGATCAGGTAAAGCCATCCGGTTCCATGAATCACAGGCACGCGCCATCGGAAGAACGGCGTCAGGAGTGAAAGCGATCACACTCGCAAGTCCGGATGATGAAGTGGTGGGCATGATCGTCGCAAAAAAAGATGAACAGGATATCATGGTTGTTTCCGAAAAGGGCTTCGGCAAACGTTCCGACCTGGATGGATACAGGGTTACCAACCGGGGAGGGAAAGGTGTCAAGACCATTAATATTACTGAAAAGACCGGGTACCTGGTGGCGATCAAAGCGGTTACGGACGATGATGACCTGATGATCATTACTACAACAGGGATAGCCATCAGGCTGTCTGTGAAGAGTGTCAGGGTAATGGGAAGGAATACCCAGGGAGTGCGGCTGATCAACCTCAGGGAAGGAGCCAAAATTGCAGCTGCGACCCAGGTACCATCTGATAATGGAATAGAACAGGCTGAGGATGCAGAAACGGGTCCCCAGGATTCAGTTCCTGGAGGTTCGGATAAAGGATCCGGGGAGGAGTCAGGACAGAAAGGTGAAAAAGATTCCCCGGAAGATTCGGTGGAATAACCTTCGCAACTACCCTGCTTACAATGATCCTAAACATAATAAAAGTCTGGCACCGAATTTGAACATTAACATGAAAGTTCTTATTTTTGAACAAATTAAACCACAATAAAAATGAAACGTTTGATCTACTTAGCAGTGTTAACTGCATTTATGACGGGAACTGTGAGAGCACAGGATGCTTCAGTTCCTATTATGTTGAATTACAGCACTTTAAAAAAGAAAGTTGAGAAGAGTAATGAGCATATTGAACATGATAGAAGGGGACAGAAAGAAAGGACCTGGATCAAGAGGGGTGAGTTGTTTCAGGATGTTGATAACCAAGGGCTTGAACAACTTCAAATCGGAATAGACAAGAATACCCTGAAGATTTTTTATAAGGATCCGGTTGCTGTTGAAGAGAAAGAGGGCAATGTGGAGGTCCTCAAGTATGAAACGATCCATTATATATTTGAGAACAACAGGTTAAGGGGATGGACCAGGGTGGATCCGATCCATAAGCAACCGCTGCAGGAAGCGCTCAGAAGCTATAAAAAAGCGATAGAACTGGAAGATGAAGACAAGGAGATGCGACTCCAGGAAAAGATCAAGGACAACCTGGATGAATTGAAGCTTCAATTCCAGCGTTCAGGGCAAAACAAATACTACCTTGAAGAGTATTACGATGCATTGGAAGCATTTGAATCGATACTTGCGGTAAATGAATTGCCCGTATATGAGGGTGAGATTGACACACTGATGATCAACTACTGCGGTATTGTTGCAAGAGAGATCGGTGCCAGGCAAATGGAAAAGGGTAACGAAGAAGAGGCGAAAGAAATGTATCGGAAGACCATTGATTATTATGACAGGCTTGCTGAGCTCGGATATGGCGGATCATCCAACTACATCCAGATGACCAGGGACTATTATGCTATTGGCGATACACTTGGCGCCATCGCTAATCTGAAGGAAGGCCTGAAGCAATACCCGGACAGCACATTGTTGGTGACTGTGGCTGCACAGGCATATTACCTGATGGACGAGAATGAAAAAGGCCTGGAGTTCATCGAAGAGCGTCTCGACCAGCGACCTGAATGTCCTGCTGCATATTACTGGAAAGGATTATTGATTACCAACGAAGCTGATGTCGAGGAAGAGACGATTCAGCGTGCACTTGCATTGTACGACACATCCCTTATGTATGATCCGACCAACGGGAGTGTTTGGTACCAGAGCGGATATGTAAATTATGCCGTGGGTGCAAATTATTTTGAACAGGCGAGTTATGAGGAGGATGAAGAATTCAGGAAAGAACTGAATGCAAAAGGAGAGGATTACTACAAACAGGCCGCTGAAAAACTGGAGAAGGCGTATGAGATTTCTGAGGATGATCTGACATTGCAGCGGGAATCACTCGACTTGCTGAAACGGATTTATTATAAATTATATAGCAATGAGGATGAACGGTACAAGCGTACCGATGAGCGACTGAGAAACCTCGGACAGTAAACGCTTGTAATTACAATTTAAAAAGGATAACTAAGGGAAGTAGCAGTAATGGCTTCCCTTATCCTTTTAAAATCCTATTTAACATAATAATAATTATAGGACAGGAGTAGAAAGAATCATACGCCGCTGTGCTGATGAACATCCGTTCAGTTACCGGATGTTACAATCATGGAATACAATGCCGTAAATAAATAATGTTCAGGTAATTCTGTGGAAATATAAGTCCTCCAGGAACCAAATTAGCAACGGCCCCGGGCGCACGGACTGTTGGTGATGAAGAATCCGAAAAAAGCTCCCAGCAAGACACTGTTGATAATATCTCCAGAAGTAATTTCATTCATATGCCTTCCTTCGGTCAGGTAAAAAACTGCCAGTCCGGCAACAGCACCCAATACGATATACAAGATCGTTTTCCTGAGGTGCTTCGATTTCAAATACTTTTTTATGCCCGTAGGCTGATTGCTGAGTTCAAGTTCTTTAAATTCCATACAACATATCTAAATATACAGATACAAAGATACGTATTATATTTTGTCCACAAAATTCAATCTGATCAAAGAAAAGTGCAGAATTAATCTATCATGAATGGGTATACTTGTTTAAACAGGTTATCCTTATCTTTTCCGGATCAGCATATATTCCATCACTGCATCCATGTGCATTAAATATGAACATTTCACAGACACTTACCGGTAGTTGGATGACATTTTCCTGTTCGTTGCTGATCATCATTTAAAATAACGCTGAAATCTTCTATATTTAACATTTCGTTTCTATAATGACTCATTTTAAATCGAATAACACAATGATACGTATCACAACAATAATGCTGCTTTCAATCCTCACAGTAAGCACATGCAATCCTGGCACTGAACAAATTGCAGAATTTCGTGGTCCCGACCGTTCAGGAATATTTACCTCGGCATCAGAACTACTCAGCCATTGGCCAGAGAATGGTCCACCCGAAGTGTTTTCCATTGACAGCATTGGCGATGGATATGGGTCACCTGTCATCTACAACCAACGAATGTACTTCACCGGTGCACCCGACAGCATCGCTGTATTATACTGTTATGACCTAAAAGGCAATCAGTTATGGACAATCGAACTGGGCAAGGAATGGGTCACCAACTACCCCGGATCAAGATCTGCCCCTACTGTGAAAGGTGCCTATTTATATACCGGCACCGGTTATGGAGATCTCTATTGTATAGATATTAAGAAACAGGAAATCGTATGGTCACGCCAGATGAAAGAAGATTTCCAGGGGATTCTGCCCCTATTCGGTCATTCCGAATCTCCTTATATATTTGAAGAAAAAATATTCTGGACTGCGGGTGGAAAAGAATATAATGTATTGGCTATGAACATGTTCACCGGTGATATAATCTGGTCTTCCCAAGGAAAAAAAGAACGGTCAGGATACCATCCCCCACAGGTGATCACAGCCCCTAACGGACGCGAGATCCTGGTCACATTTTCCGCATACCACCTCATGGGATTGGATGTCTCCAGCGGCGAACTCCTGTGGAGCCACGAGCAGGACAACTACCCGGTTGCCGAGCGTAAACCAGGATACGGAGATACACATGCAAATACCGTCATCTACGACGACGGAAACATTTATTATGCAGCCGGTGACGGCAACTGTGGTGTAAAGCTGACCCTGGCCGATGATGGTAGCAGCATCACCGAAGTATGGCGCAACAAGGGATTTGACAGCTACATGGGTGGAATTGTAAAACTGGGCAACACCATCTATGGCAGCGGAACCGCAAAACCCCAGCTCATATCCATCCATGCCGAAACCGGAGTGCTTACCGATTCCCTGAAGATCGGACGCGGCGTCGTGATTGCCGCCGATAGCAAGCTCTATTACTACAGCCAGAATGGAAAAATGTACCTCGTAGGCTATGATGACAACGGAACACTGGAAGAAATCAGCTCGTTCAGGATTCAAAAGGGCTCACGCGAACATTTTGCCCACCCCGTCATTCATAATGGCATTCTTTATATCCGACATGGCCACTCCATTATTGGTTATGATCTGAAACCTGATCTTTCCTGAGATTGTTCCGATGCACAGGGTGATTTCTGGATATGAACGACATAAACCAAAAATATATAAATACCTGTATATTTGGCACATAAAACATGCCAACAAAACATTAATTTTAAGTATTTAATTTTCATTCTAAAAGAACTGTCGATCATCATGTCCACGTCGATAAGAATGTGTTTTTCGACGGCTCTCCACGGACAGCAATTGAAATCATATAACATTTATTAACAATAATTGCACTGTTATACAATCAAAATTACACTACTTTCGTTCTAACGACAGCCAAACTACAACCCCGATCATGATTAAACATGCACTATCTATTGCAATTGTCTTCCTGTCGATCGCTCCCCTTAGTGCGCAAAAACATACCATAAGCGGGTACATTACCGACGCTGCCACCGGAGAAAAACTGATCGGTGCAAATATTTACCTGGAGGACGATCTTACCGGAACTGCATCCAATAATTATGGGTTCTACAGCCTTACGCTGGAGCAAGGAAGCTATCGTTTAATAATCAGTTATATAGGGTATAAAAGCGAAGTTCAGGAGATCCGCCTGGATGAGGACATCCGGCAATCGGTGGCGCTCTCTCCTTCCCTGGGACTGGAGGAAGTTGAGATCACAGCCACTGCAAGTCAATCTGTCAAATCCAGCCAGATGAGTGCACTGGACATCTCCGTGGAGCGAATCAAGAGTGTGCCAGCCCTGCTTGGGGAGGTGGACGTGATCAAGGCGATCCAGCTACTGCCAGGGGTGCAATCCGGCACTGAGGGAGCCAGCGGACTGTATGTGCGGGGCGGCGGAGCAGATCAAAACCTGATCCTGCTTGACGGTACCCCGGTGTACAATGCCTCTCACCTGTTTGGATTTTTCTCCGTTTTCAATGCCGACGCCATTAACAATGTCACTCTGATCAAAGGGGGATTCCCTGCAAGATATGGGGGAAGATCCTCTTCTGTTCTGGACATCAGCCTGAAGGAAGGAAACAAGAAGGAATTCAAAGGCAGTGGATCCATCGGGTTGATTTCCTCCAAGCTCACCCTTGAAGGACCGATCATCAGGGACCGGACCTCATTTATCATATCTGCAAGGAGAACCTACCTTGACCTGATTGCCCAGCCATTGGTGAGGGCTTTGGGTGACGGAGATGAGTATACTACACAGGGGTACTTTTTCTATGATCTTAATGCCAAGATCAACCACAAATTATCAGACAAAGATCACCTGTACCTGAGCGTATATACAGGGGAGGACAAATTCTACAACAACCAGGAGCCCTATACCTATTTGTATGCAGGAGACCTGTACACCAGCGAAACGAAATCGAACCTGGGATGGGGAAATATCACTTCTACCCTCCGCTGGAACCATCAGTTCACCAGCAAATTGTTCACCAATACAACCCTTACCTACAGCAACTACAACTATGAAGTAAAAAATTTTAATTCTTCCATTGAGCAGACAGGAACCGAGGTGACCGAAGAGATCAATTCCCTTAAATTCCTTTCTGGAATAGAAGATTTCGCCGGGAAAATAGATTTTGATTATATGCCTGCTGCAGATCACTATATCAGGTTTGGAGCAAATTACATTTACCACACCTTTAAACCCGGGGCCTCCGTGTACCAGGTAACCAACCAGGAACTGGGCGATGTGGATACCACCATGGGTGAAGACCATGTGATTGCAAGTGAAATTGCACTCTATGCGGAGGATGATTACAAAGTGACCGACCGGCTCAAGGCCAACCTGGGGCTGCATTATTCCGGTTTCCATGTCAACAATAGATACTATCATTCGCTGCAGCCACGGATCTCTGCACGGTATCTTCTCACAAGTTCCCTGGCCTTCAAGACATCCTATGCGATGATGCAGCAGTATATCCACCTGCTTACCAACAACAATATCGGGTTGCCGACCGATCTGTGGGTTCCGGCTACTGACCTGGTCAGACCCCAGCGCTCACATCAATGGGCAATGGGCCTCTCAAAGGATTTTACCCAGACATACCACCTCTCCATCGAGGGGTACTATAAAACCATGAGAAACCTGATTGAATACAGGGACGGTGCCTCCTTTATGGGCTCAAACACAGGCTGGGAGGACAAGGTAGAAAGCGGAAGGGGCTGGTCCTATGGCGGAGAAGTCTTCTTTGAAAAGAAGCTGGGTAAAATGACTGGGTGGATTGGTTATACCCTTGCCTGGA
>CAZOXI010000127.1:0-8032 GCA_964583445.1 uncultured Bacteroidaceae bacterium
ATGGGCCGGTATGGAAAAATTTTCTGCAGATTTCAGGTTTGTTCCGGTGACAGCTTCGGCTGGCAAAGCTCTTGAAGATGTTATCAACGCACATGGCATCGAATATAAATTTTATTCAGGAGATGAGACCATGCTGAAAACAGTGGTACGTTCCAATCCCGGCTTCCTGATGCTGAAAGACGGTACAATCGTCGGGAAATGGTCATGGCGGGATTTTCCGCCCATGGAGGACTGGAAAGCAAGCTGGCCTGAAATGATCCGGCAATACTCCGAAGAGCAGGATCCTGAGATCATGATGCTCATGGAGGAAGGCTACCTGGATGATATGAGCTGGGAAATGATCGACTTTGGAAGGACCGCCCGGCCGATGATTATGGAGCAGCATATGGAACGTGCCGATCTGAGGACATGGATCATTTTCGCACTTTCTGTTTTCCTGGTCATCTTTCTTGCGCAATTTATTCCATCGAAGAACTCAGACTATCGTGGCTAAAAAGATCCTCGGTAAATTCTTTTACGGGCTCCTGGTGCTCTGGGGTGTTGTCACCCTGGTCTTCTTCCTGTTCAATGTATTGCCCGGTGATCCGGCAAGAATGATGCTGGGGCAGCGTGCGGATATGCAGACCGTGGAGATGATCCGGAAGGAGCTGGGACTGGACAGGAAAATGGGACTCCAGTATGCCAGGTACCTGAATGACCTGTCTCCAGTATCCATCCATAACAGTGCGGATCCCGGACATTATTTTTATTTTGACGAGCAGCGTTATCCTCAGGCTGTCGAGCTGATCAGGGGAAGCCGGCATTCGCTGGTCCTGAAACCGCCGTACCTCGGGATGAGCTACCAAAATCGCAGGACCGTGACAAGCATGATCGGGGATGTGCTGCCTACTACTTTTCTGCTCGCATTGACCTCAATCGCATTTGCCTTTGTGATCGGACTCTTTACCGGGATCCTCTGTGCAATCTGGAAAGACAGTCTTTTCGACCGCGTCGCCCTGGTCATCAGTACCATCGGGGTATCACTACCGTCATTTTTTACGGCCATACTTTTTGGCTGGTTTTTTGCATTCGTCCTGGCAGATGTCACCCACCTGAACCTTACGGGTAATATCTATGAGATAGATGACATGGGAAACGGACGGGTGCTACAGTTAAAAAACCTTTTGCTGCCTGCACTTACCCTGGGCATCAGGCCGCTTTCAATCATTATACAGCTTTCCCGAAACGCCATGCTGGATGTGCTGGGACAGGATTATATCAGGACCGCCAGGGCAAAGGGGCTGCGATTTTCCAGGATCATTTTCAGGCATGCCATGCGCAACTCCATGAACCCAATTGTAACTGCAGTCAGCGGTTGGTTTGCTTCTCTTATGGCGGGAGTAGTATTTGTGGAATACATTTTCGGGTGGAAGGGATTGGGGTACCTCATTGTCAATGCACTGAACCAATATGATATGCCAGTGGTATTGGGAGCAGTGATCACCATTGCATCAATATTTGTGGTGGTGAATATCCTGGTGGATATTTCATACTCTATACTCGATCCACGTGTACGCCAACTTTGAAGCAGCTTCTGAATGCAACCGCGATGAATTATTCTTATCTTTAAACCTTAATTATTTTTAAACCAAAATCAAAAAGCGATCATGAGACAAAAAATTGTTGCAGGAAATTGGAAAATGAATACGCAATTGCACGAAGGACTTGAACTTGCCAGGGCTGTTGAGGCATCCGCAAAGGAGAAGACAAGTGATGCATTGATGATCATTGCTCCGCCATTTACCCATCTTGCAAAGGTGCGTGAAGTGATCAGTGAAGTAAAGCTTGCAGCGCAAAATTGTTCCTCTGAGGAGGGTGGCGCTTATACGGGAGAAGTATCACCGGATATGCTGAAAACTGCAGGAGTGGAATATGTGATTATCGGACATTCAGAGAGAAGATCCTATTATCATGAGGATAACGAGATACTGAACAAAAAAGTACAACTGGCATTATCAAAGGGGCTTTTTCCCATATTTTGCTGTGGTGAGTCATTGGAAGAGCGTGAGGAAGGTCAGCTGTTCGATGTAATCAGGGAACAGATCAAGGTCGGTCTTCAGGGACTTTCAACCGCTGATATGAAGCATGTGGTTGTGGCTTATGAACCGGTCTGGGCGATTGGTACCGGAGTTACTGCTTCCCCTGAACAGGCGCAGGAGATGCATAAATTTATACGTGATTTGCTTGCCGAACTTTTTGATCAGCAGGTTGCCGATGCGACATCACTGCTGTACGGTGGAAGTTGTAAACCCTCCAATGCTGCAGAATTATTTGCCAATCCGGATGTGGATGGCGGCCTGATCGGAGGTGCATCCCTCAAAGCTGAAGACTTTATCCAGATCGTGAACGCCTATGCATAGGTGAGGCATGTGAGGCAAGTTTGCAAATGATATTTATTGAATATACCTTTTCTTTGCCTGTTGATGCTGCAGAGCCTGATATACTTATTGCATTCCTGAATGCGAATGGATATGAAGGATTCCAGGAAGCAGGCAATCAGCTGATTGCCTGCTTGCCTGAATCAAAAAAGGATGAGACTCTGCTTGAGGAGCTGATGAAGCAGGCCGGTGTTGCAAACAGGATCAAATACACCAGCAGGGTACTTCCTGATATCAATTGGAATACGAAATGGGAACGCGATTTTCAGCCCATCGAGATTGATGATTTTGTCCGCATACGTGCTTCTTTTCATAAAAAGGACGAAGCATTTAAACATGAAATCGTGATTGATCCGAAAATGTCTTTTGGCACGGGTCATCACGAAACCACCCGCCTGATGATCCGGGCAATGAAAGATGTTTCTTTTAACGGGAAAAAGGTGGCAGACCTGGGATGCGGGACCGCTGTGTTAAGTATCCTGGCCTCCCGGTTGCAGGCTGAAGGAATAGTGGCAGTGGATATTGATCAATGGGCGGTGCGGAACGCGCAGGACAATGTGGAACAAAATAAATGCAGTAACATTGTCCTGAAACAAGGAGACGCAGGGGCATTGGGAAATGCAGTTTTTGATATTCTGCTCGCAAATATCAACCGGAATGTACTTCTCGAATCTATGTTCAGGTTCAGTCAGCTCTTGATACCCGGAGGAGTCCTTGTTCTTTCCGGGATTATGTTGCAGGACCGGGAGACCATAGTTGTCGCCGCTGAAAATGCCGGATTTGAGAACAAGGATCAGTTCAGGGAGAATGATTGGTGTGCACTTGTTTTTCACAGGACCATAGACCTATGACCACCAGCCTGTTGATTTCTTCATACCTTTTGCACGAAGTTTGTACTTGGTAAATTTGTATTTTGGTGGGAATCTGAATACAAGGATCATCTAAAAATATCCGGTCTATGAAGAAGCTGTTTTTCCTGTTCCTGTTTACCCTTGTGATCTCGGTTTCCAATGCTCAATATATCAAGGAGTTCTCCCTTGATACCACCCATTATATACAGGAGCTTTCTGCGCTTTTTGGTACCTCTTTGATGGATGATGAAGAGGTGGTTTTTATGAATTTCATTTCCACCTGGGACTCCCTTGAGTATGGATACAGGGAAGATATAATGGTCATTTCAGAGTTGATGCGCCAGCGTAGTTGCAGGCCAAGACCCCACTTTATCATGTTTCTGAAAATATTGCTGGAATTTCATCATGAGGATAAACTGGAGTTGGGTTACCAGGAATATATCGCAGGTTATAAGGCATTTATGCAGAATGAACAGACCCTCCTGAAGGATATCAACAGTGTGAATAATACCATCTATGTGCTACTGGATCAATCACTCATCTACCAGGCAACATCTCTTCAGTGGCAATTCTCCAGTACCAATTTTGAATTCGTATATCTCAATGGATTGAAAATCAATACAGATCAGAATCAGATCATTGGCGCTTCTGCTGGTGATACGATCCGCATTCATGATGTGTCAGGTTATGTGGACCCGGTGATGAACAGGTTCGTAGGTAAACGTGCCAGTGTATTCTGGAAAAGAGCCGGTTTTGATCCGGCGGTAGTATATGCGGAGCTCAAATCTTTTGAGATAGATCTCACACAACCCGGGTATACAGCCGATAGCGTGACCTTCTACAATAAGGAATTACTGGAAGAACCTGCATTGGGAAAATTTGAGGATCGTATTACGGCGATCAGAAATCCGGAGCAGGCGTCCTTTCCTAAGTTTTCAAGTTACAAAAACAATTATGTACTGGATAACATCGTGGAAGGGATCAACTATTCAGGTGCAATTGCTATGCAGGGAGCGAACCTTGCTGGAACCGGCAACAGGGGGGCGAATGCAACCCTGGAAGTATTGTTCAGGGATACACTCCGCATGCGCATGTATTCACAAATCTTCCTGTTCGGGAAACGACTGATCAAATCCAATAATACCGAGGTCGCTTTATATATTGAAGATGATTCAATCTATCATCCTGATATCGTGATGAACTATGATATTCAGGCTGAAAGAATGCGGCTATCCAAATCAAAGGATTATAATTCACAAGGGCCCTATTCAAATTCCTATCATGAGGTGGATATGAGCTTTGATGAACTCGTCTGGGTGCGAACGGAACCTGTGATCAATATGCAGGCTGCACTCGGAAGTGCGCTTGGGAATGGTTTTTTCGAATCACACGATTATTTCGATATGGCATTCTACGAAAGCCTGCAGGGGATGGAATATCAGCATCCGCTTGCCGATCTCTGGACCTTCGGAAATATGATTGGCGGGAGTACCTTCAATGCTGAAGCATATGCCTCCTACCTGGGCAAGGCACCTTACCAGGTCCGGCATCAGCTGATGCAATTAACGAAATTGGGATTTGTCTATTTTGACTTTGACCACGACAAGGTCACACTCAGACCCAAACTGTATGACTACATCAAGGCAAGTCTGAAACAGAGAGATTATGATGTGATCAGGTTTATTACGCGGACAGAGGGGAGCCAGGAGAATGCAAGTCTGAACCTGGATACAAAAGATCTTTCGATTAACGGGATCCCCTACATCTTTCTAAGTGATGTCCAGAATGTGAAACTTGTTCCTTCAGACAACAGGATTGTCATGAAAAGGAACAGGAACTTTCAGTTTGATGGCTCCATAGATGCAGGATTGTTTAAATTTTACGGCAACAATTTCTTTTTTGAGTATGACAGTTTCAAAATCAATTTACAGAATATCGATTCACTTTCTGTCAGCGCAAGAATGGATAAAAGGGATCCCTCAGGGAGATTTCTGACAACTACACTCGATAACAACATTGAAAATATTACAGGTGAATTGCTTATTGATAATCCCCAGAACAAGTCGGGACTTGAATCGTACCCCGAATACCCCATTTTTTCAAGTGTAAAAAGTTCCTACGTTTATTTTGATGAAAAATCGATACAAAATGGGGTATATGATAAGGAACGATTTTATTTTGAACTGGTTCCATTTACCATTGATAGTCTTGACAATTTCAGCAGGGAGGCATTGAAAATGCAGGGGACCTTTGTATCGGCGGAGATCCTGCCACCTATTGAAATGGAGATGACCCTCCGGCCGGATAACTCATTGGGATTTTACATGACCACCCCCGAGGAGGGTATCCCGGTGTATGGTGGGGATGCCACCTTCTATAACGATATTGAGATGAGCAATGCCGGTTTGCACGGATACGGAACCCTTGATTATCTTACGTCGACTACCTGGTCGGATGATTTTCTTTTTCATCCGGATTCATTGATGACCATCTCCAGGAGATTCCTTGAACGGGAGCAGGCAGCGCCGGTTTCCTATCCACTTGTGGAAAATGATGTAACGGATGTGCGTTATTATCCATTCGAAAATGTAATGCACATTAACCGCATCGAAAATGTATTCAGGATATACGGGGACAGTATCTTTTTCGGCGGTGACCTGGCACTGAGACCTGCAGGTCTGACGGGAAGGGGTGGACTTGGATTCCCGGATGCAAGGTTCGATTCTGAATCATTTCATTTTCAGGCAGCACGATTTCATGCTGATTCAGCAGGGATACGGCTGAAGAAAGCCGGTACGGATGCGTATACATTTATCTCTGATGATCTGGAAGTGGATGTAGACCTGCAGCAGAATGAAGGTGAATTTACTTCAAGAAGGGAGTATACCCTTGTACAATTTCCTGCTAATCTATATGAAACCCGGCTCAACCGCATCAACTGGTTCATGGACAATGATGAAGTGCTGATGACACAAACTGTTGAACTGGCAGAAAACCAGGTGGATATCGGAATCGATTCGCTGAAGACCAGTGGTCCATCATACGTATCTGTTCATCCGGGGCAGGATTCGCTGCACTTTGTATCTCCCAGGGCCTATTTCCATTATGCCAGCAGCGTGCTGAATGCAGAGGATGTGCCGTTTATAGAAATTGGAGATGCCTATATTTTTCCGGACGGGGGAAAGGTAGAGATACTTGAAAAAGCAACGATGAAGCCTCTGAGAAATGCAAAACTGCTTGCCAATAAGATAACCCGGTATCACCTGTTGCACAATGCCAGCCTGGTGGTCAATTCCCGCAATCATTTCCGGGGAGCAGCTGATTATGACTATATTGATGAATTTGGAAATGCATATACATTCCGGATGGATCACGTTGAAGTGGATACTTCTGTGAACAGTTTTGGAAAGGGAGAAATTAAAGAAGCAGATAGCATTATGCTAAGCCCGTATTTTGAATACAAGGGATTGGTCAGCATGGATGCAAGAAAGCCTTTCCTCGATTTTGCAGGGGGAATAAGATTAACGCATAATTGCGATGTGACGCGCTCCTGGTTGAAGTTTGAAACAGAAATCAATCCCGATAGCAT
Organism: uncultured Bacteroidaceae bacterium; assembly: GCA_964583445.1. Taxonomy (GTDB): domain Bacteria; phylum Bacteroidota; class Bacteroidia; order Bacteroidales; genus M55B112. Next base: position 6,858 of record CAZOXI010000127.1, read on the forward strand.
CATGATCCCCCTGGAGCGCAGAATGCAGAATACTGCCCTGAACAATATTTATGCGGGAACACTCAAGGCCAGGGATTCCATACACGTTTATCCTACATTTTTGTCAGGGCGCAAGCAATATTTTGACAGGAATGTTACCTACTCCGATGGATACCTGTATTATAACAAGCGTAATAATGCTTACGAGATTGCCAGCCGGGAAAAATTGAATGACCGGAGCAGCGAGGGAAATTACCTGGCGCTAAGAACGGACTCGTGTGATCTTATAAGTGAAGGTATCATCGACCTGCAACTTGATTATGGGAGAATTAACCTGAAAACAGCCGGAACTACAGCACATGATATTTCAACCAACAAGCTGAACCTGGAACTTGTCATGGGGATGGACTTCTATTTCAGTCAGGAAGCGTTGAATATATTTGGCAATGAACTGGATAGTCTGCCTGAACTGGAACCAGCGGATCTCACCACCGAACTTTATCAGCTTGCAATTACGAACATTGCGGGAAAGTTGCAAGCGGAACGCCTGGATACAGAACTTGGGTTGTATGGGAGTTACACTGCGATCCCTGACAGTCTGAAATTCAGTATCCTCTTCAATGAACTGCAGCTTCGCTGGAACCAGGAAACACGCTCATACAGGCATAACGGTAAAGTAGGTATAGGCATCATCGGAGATGTCCAGGTCAATAAGAAAGTAGATGCCTATGTTGAGTTCGTTGAAAGAGGTTCGGGAGATATTTTCGATATCTACCTGATGGTGGATGAAAACACGTGGTATTACATGGCCTATAGTCCTGGGGGATTCCAGGTGCTTTCTTCAAACCGGGATTTCAATGGACTGATTTTTGAACTGCCGGACAAGGTGCGGAAACTAAAGTCACGAGGACGTCAGCCCTCTTATATATATTCACTGGCATCCCAGCGCAGACTGGGGCTGTTCCTTGAACGGTTCCTGCTTTATGAAGAGACAGCAGGAGAAGAATGATTGTAAAATAATTATTCTCTGATCGACCTGGGTCCGAGTTCAATCACATCGAGGTTTTTCACCCTGCTGCCGGAAATCTCAAACCGGATGGCCGTTCGCACTTTGTGCATTCCAAGATATCCGGAAGCTCCGGGATTAATATGCAGCAGGCCGTTTTTTTTATCGGGCATCACCTTCAGAATATGCG
>CAZOXI010000128.1:0-3342 GCA_964583445.1 uncultured Bacteroidaceae bacterium
AAAAAATACTTGCCTTATAGTATTCCCTGTTCAGTCGTGCGATGTTGGTAAGTGTGATGCCTTTCGGACATTCGGCTTCGCATGCACCAGTATTGGTGCAGTTTCCGAATCCGAGTGCATCCATTTTTGCCACCATTGCTGCGGCGCGTTTTTTAGCTTCCACCCGTCCCTGTGGCAGCAGCGCAAGGTGCGATACCTTTGCAGATACAAAAAGCATGGCTGAAGCATTTTTACAGGCCGCCACGCAGGCACCACAGCCAATGCATGTGGCTGCATCCATGGCCAGGTCGGCTTTTTCTTTCTGCACCGGAATGGAATTGGCATCAGGGGCATTTCCTGTGTTGACCGATATGTATCCACTCTCCATGATCAGTTCATCGAACGCTGAACGGTCCACCATCAGGTCTTTGATCAACGGGAATGCCCTTGCGCGCCAGGGTTCGATCACAATGGTGTCGCCATCTTTGAATTTCCGCATATGCAACTGGCAGGCCGAGATCAATTCGTCAGGACCATGCGGACGACCGTTAATGTACATGCCACAAGAACCACAAATGCCTTCGCGGCAGTCATGATCAAACACCACCGGGTCTTCTCCGAAGCTGATCAGTTCCTCGTTCAGCACATCGAGCATTTCGAGGAATGAACTGTCGGAAGAGATGTTCTTAATTTCGTAGTCGACAAATCTTCCCCGTTCAGAAGCATTTTTTTGTCGCCATATTTTCAGTTTTAAATCCATAACGGGTCTATTTATAATTTCTTTGTTTGACTTCAATCTCTTCAAAAATGAGCTGCTCTTTGATCATTTCGGGTACTTTATCTTCCCCGCTGAACGTCCAGGCGGCTACATAATTGTATTCTGTGTCGTTCCTGAGGGCTTCACCCTCTTCGGTCTGATATTCTTCCCTGAAATGACCACCGCAGGATTCCTCCCTGTTGAGCGCATCCATGGCCATCAGTTCTCCCAGCTCAAGAAAATCGGCAAGTCTTGTTGCTTTCTGCAATTCAGGATTCAGGTCATTGAGTTCACCCGGTATCAGGAGGTTTTTATAGAAATCATCCCGAAGTTCCCGGATCTCTTCAATAGCAGTTTTCAGTCCCTCCTTGTTCCTTGCCATACCTACATATTCCCACATAATCTTTCCCAGTTTCTTATGGAACGAATCAACTGTTTTCGATCCCTTGATGTTCATCAGTTTGTGAAGCAATTCCGTAGTCTCTTTCTGTGCTGCGTCGAATTCCGGCATATCGGTGCTAAACCTGGGTGTATTGATCTCGTTGGCCAGGTAATTCTGAATCGTATACGGCAGTACGAAATAGCCATCTGCAAGACCCTGCATCAGGGCTGATGCCCCAAGCCGATTGGCACCATGATCAGAGAAATTTGCTTCCCCGGTTGCAAACAGTCCTGGGATGGTGGTTTGCAGCTCATAGTCCACCCACAGTCCGCCCATGGCATAGTGGATGGCAGGATAGATCATCATGGGTGTTTCATACGGGTTATCGTCCGTGATCTTTTCATACATCTGGAACAGGTTCCCGTATTTGGCTTCAATGGTCTCTTTGCCCAGTCTTTCGATGGCATCCTGGAAGTCGAGGTATACTGCCAGCCCGGTGTTCCCGACACCGAAACCGGCATCGCAACGTTCTTTTGCTGCCCGTGATGCCACATCCCGGGGAACAAGGTTACCGAAGGCAGGATACCTGCGTTCCAGGTAGTAATCGCGTCCTTCTTCCGGCAGATCCTTTGGCGTGATCTCCCCTTTCCGGATTCGTTCTGCATCTTCCTTGTGTTTGGGTACCCAGATACGTCCGTCGTTGCGCAGGCTTTCACTCATGAGGGTTAGTTTCGACTGGTACTCTCCATGCACCGGGATACAGGTGGGGTGGATCTGCACGAAACATGGATTTCCAAAGGCGGCACCTTTTTTATATGCTTGCCATGCTGCGCTTACATTGGCGCCCATTGCCATGGTGGAGAGAAAGAATACGTTTCCGTATCCGCCAGTCGCCAGTACTACGGCGTGAGCACTGAATTTTTTCAGTTCACCGGTGATCACATCACGTGCGATGATGCCACGTGCTTTCCCATCGATCATCACCAGGTTCATCATTTCCATGCGTGGGTACATTTCAATGTTCCCCTCCCTGATCTGCCTGCTTTGGGCCTGGTAGGCTCCCAGCAGGAGCTGCTGACCTGTCTGGCCTTTGGCATAGAAGGTCCTGGATACAAGTGCACCGCCGAAAGACCTGTTGGCCAGTGTCCCGCCGTATTCCCTTGCGAAAGGAACACCCTGTGCCACACACTGGTCGATAATGTTGTTGCTTACTTCAGCCAGTCGATACACATTTGCTTCCCTCGACCGGTAGTCGCCTCCCTTGATTGTATCATAGAACAGGCGGTAGACGCTGTCACCATCGTTCGGGTAGTTCTTGGCAGCGTTGATCCCTCCCTGCGCAGCAATGCTATGTGCCCTTCGCGGACTGTCCTGGTAACAGAAGGCCTTCACCTTGAATCCCATTTCAGCCAGCGAAGCAGCTGCAGATGCACCTGCAAGACCCGTTCCAACTACAATAATATCGAGCTTTCTTTTATTGGCAGGATTCACAAGATTTTGAGTTGCCTTGTAATTCGACCATTTCTTGTCCAGTGGACCGTCCGGGATTTTTGAATCTAATTTCGTCATGAGAAAAAGCGTTAGTAGAATTATTGGAAATAGATCACGATAGGTATGGCCGTAAACCCTCCTACGACAACAATAGTGTAAAGTATACTTAATACCTGGATGACCGGAGTATAGGTTTTATTGTTCAGTCCCAATGTTTTAAATGCACTCTGAAACCCGTGGATCAGGTGAAACCCCAGGAAAATAAAGGAGGCCACATAGAAGATCACGAAGCCGGGCATTTCAAATTTATCCAGTATCAGGGAGGCAAGGTCATGGACACCCTCTTCAGATGTCTCCGCTACATCGCCAAATTTAGCTTTAAAGTAAAAATCTGCCATGTGGATCAACAGGAAGGCAAGGATGATCAAAGCAGTATGGATCATCCACCTGGAAAAAGCAGAGGTGTCCGACCTGGTGATCTTATGATAGCGTTTCGGACGTGCAAGCCAGTTTTGGACCTGAAGGATCAGCGCGTAAATGATGTGCAGGAGGAATCCGCCAAACAGGACGATCTCAAAGACTTTGATAACCTTATTTGTCCCCATGAAATGTGCTGCCCGGTTGAACACCATAGGATCATCATTCAGGATGACCAATAAATTGATTCCCAGGTGTACCAGCAGGAAAGTGATTAAAAAAATCCCTGCCAGCGACATCAGGAATTTTTTGCCGA
>CAZOXI010000128.1:3352-7975 GCA_964583445.1 uncultured Bacteroidaceae bacterium
GATGGATGATGTAAAAATACTGGACATATTCAACAGATTAATAGAAGTTAATTAACTTGCATCAAGAGAATTTATCTCCGTGAAAACAAATATATTGATTTATTTAGGCTCATTTTATGCTCTATTGCATGAACATAAAAAAATGCCTATTGCACAAAAAGCTTAAAATCAGCGAATGAGGCTGTTAAAGATGGAAAGTTTACCTACCGATTTTTTTATTAAGAGCCGTTCTAAATTAAAGGAATTGTTATTGCCTGCTTCAGCAGTAATCATTTCCTCCAACAGGGCGATGCCGCGCAATGCAGATCAATCCTATCCCTACCGGCAATCTTCCGATATGTATTACCTCACAGGTATACGCCAGGAACTCTGTACACTGGTCCTCGCTGCCGATCACTCAGTAGGGGAGTTCAGGGAAATACTATACATTCCTGAAAGCGATAAAAAAACAGTTACGTGGGATGGTCCGCGTATCACTGCCGGGGAGGCAGAGCACCTGTCCGGGATCAGCGATGTCAGGTTTGCTAAATACTTGTTAAGGGATTTGCCTGAGCTGCTTTCGGGTTGTCAATCTGTGTATTTTGGAACACCCGGACCAGGCGAAGACCAACTATTTCCTTCGAATGAACAGGAGATAAGAAACAGCGTTGGATCTGTAATCATGTATCTTGAGGAGCACCAGTTGTCCCCGCTGATGAGCCGGATCAGGATGATCAAAGAACCGGAAGAGATCGAAATGATCAGAAAAGCGATCAGTATTACCGCAGAAGGATTCAACCAGGTATTACAACATATCCGGCCCGGAATCGGGGAATATGAACTGGCTGCATTGCTGACCTATGTGTTTCAATCCAATGGGGCCAGGGACCATGCGTTTGATCCGATTGTTGCTTCGGGCAGGAATGCCCTTGTGCTCCATTATATACAGAATAGTGATATATGCAGGGAAAATGAACTGGTATTACTGGATTTTGGTGCTGAATGGCAATATTATGCATCAGATATTTCCAGGACTATTCCTGTCGGCGGGAAATTCAGCCCAAGGCAAAGAGCATTGTATGATGCTACTTTGAGGGTGTTACAGCAGGCTTTTCAGATGATGCAGCCAGGTAAAACACTCACGCAACTGCACCAGGAAGTTGGAAAATTGTGGGAAGAGGAACACCTGCAACTTGGTTTGTATAGTATAAGTGAATTGAAAAAGCAACCAGAAAACAGTCCGCTTTGGAAAAACTATTACTGGCATGGGACCTCGCATTCAATTGGAATTGATGTGCACGACTGCTTTGATCGTTCGGTGCCATTGAAGCCGGGAATGGTTCTCAGTTGTGAGCCGGGAATCTATGTCGGGGCTGAAGGTATTGGCATCAGGCTTGAAAATGATGTATTGATCACTGAGAACGGACCGGTCAATCTGGCTGCAAATATTCCGGAGGACCCTGATGTGCTTGAGGAGCTGATTACCAGTCCATAGGTGCCTTATTTAGCCTGACTCTAAATCATTCATTCTCTTCTCTCTGCCGGAGGGTGCAATACGCTGTGCGCTTATCTTTACTCTGATAAAAATGTTGTGATGAAAAAATCTATTGAATACCAGGGGACCAGGGTGCATTATTCTGTGGAAGGTGATGGCAGGGTGTTGCTCTTCCTTCATGGGTACCTGGAATCTTCTGCAATATGGGAGGAGTTTACAGGCAGGTTTACGGATCGTTATAAGGTGATTTGCCTGGATATTCCGGGACATGGCGCATCAGGGATTCTCGGTCCGGTTCACAAGATGGAAGAAATGGCCCGTGTGGCAGGTGCCGTCCTTGATGCGGAGCAGGTTAAAAAAGTTGTTGTTTTCGGACACTCAATGGGAGGGTATGTCACAATGGAATTTTTGCATCTCTTTCCCGAAAAAACTGCAGGATATTGCCTGTTCCATTCAACCTGTTTTGCGGACAATGACGAAAAGAAACTGAACCGGGACCGCGAGATCAGCCTGGTAATGTGCGGCAAGAAAATGCAGATCATCCATACCAACATTCCCAAGGGATTTGCAGAAAAAAATTTGAACAGGCTTGCACCCTTTGTGGACAGGGCAAAACAGATTGCTGCGGGAACTCCGGACGAGGGAATCATTGCATTGCTACAGGGAATGAAAAGCAGGCGGGACCATACTGAGCTCTTGCGAAAAACTACACCCAAACCTTTGCTGATATGGGGAAGGGGAGATAATTATATCGGAGCGGAGGTCTTTGAAAAACTTTGTAATATTGCCCCGGAAGCTTCCTTGATGATCCTTGATGATTCCGGTCATATGGGATTTATTGAAGAGCCAGAAAACGCATACCGGGGGATATCCGCTTATCTTGAGTTACTGGAATAACAGATACCCGGGGCGACCTGGATACTCAAAATGCATATCAGGAAACAGGTTACCTGTTAATGTGCGTTCCCGGAATAAAACAAACGCCAGGCGAGCTGAATGCACAGCTGCCTGGCGTTTGTTTTCAGAGCATTATTCATCTACAGGTTGGGTCCTCTTCGACCCTGCGGGCAATTTGGTCCGAAGTATCCCCTGTTTCCGCGGGGAGCGTTGTGCCTGAAGTTTCCTTTTCCGCCATGCCTGTTCCTGTTTCCGTTCTGGGCAAACTGGCGGTATTTGCGGTGTTGTTCCAGTTTCAGGATCTGATCCTCGGTAAGGATCTTGTTTACTTCTGCGCGGTGGGCGACACGGGTTTTCATCTGCTCGTTCATCAGTTCTGTTTTCTGATCGATTAATTTTGCCGCTGCTTTTTCATCGATTTCATATTCAGACATGATGGTTCTTTGTTTTGCCCTGATCTCACCCATCTGGTTCCTGTAATCCTTCATCTGCTCGTATCGATCTGCTCTTAATTCAGTTAGGGCAGCTTTCTGATCTTCGGTAAGGTCAGTTAGAATGTTTTCTATTCCAGCCTGCCTGAGATTTCCCTGGTTGACACCGCCACAGGGTCCGTATCCCCGTCCCTGTCCGGGCTGTGCACTTAGAGTTATTGTCAGCAGTGCAAAAAACGTTGTCGAGATTATACCTTTTCTTAATGATTTCATTTTTCTTAACATTTTAATTAAACAATCATTTGACACTTGGATGACGAATCATGCAAAAGGTTTAATTAAAATGTAATTGAATCCGTAAGGCGCAGGCTAATAGTTAGTTGCTACATTGAGGCGAGCGTGTCTATGGCAACATTCAGGGTATGGTCCACTTCACGTATGATGGGATAGAATCCTTTATTATCGATAATATTTCTCGCAATGTATGCCTTGATCTGTGTCAGGATATAGTCTCCGGAGACTTCCAGGTCTTCTTGGTCGAAATCAACATTTTTCGAATCAGCATAAGCGGTAAAATCTTTCATCAGCTCCAGTTCATCCAGGTAATCAGAGATCTCTGAAGGTGTGGTCATATTCTTTAGTTCATCGCGGTGCAGATCGGTATATTGAAAGGCAAACCTGTGTGTCAGTCCCAGGTTGGTGACACGTGACAGCAGTGGAGTGTAGAAAGTTGTATCGATCGGAACGAATATATCCGGCATGATTCCGCCCCCGCCATAAACGGTCCTTCCGCCGGGGGTGATAAATTTCAGGGAATCACTGAATGAGATGGAGTCTTTATTTTCAAATTCACCGTGCAGGAACCGGTTGGAAATGTCGTTATAATATTCTTCTCTTCCGTTTTCGTAGGGTTTCTGAATGCTTCTCCCGGTGGGCGTATAATATTTTGCAACAGTCAGCCGGATCGCTGAGCCATCTGAAAATGTCATCTGCTCCTGCACAAGTCCTTTGCCGAAGGATCTTCTGCCCACGATCAGCCCGCGATCATTGTCCTGGATGGCACCGGCCAGGATCTCGCTGGCGCTTGCCGAAGCCTCATCAATGATGATGACCACATCATCCTCTTTGAGTAACCCTCTGGATGTGGCATAATCATTCTTTCTCGGCCGCGACCGTCCTTCGGTGTATACGATCAATCTCCCGTCCTCGAGAAACTGGTCGGCAATCTTGATGGCAGCATCCATGATCCCGCCGCCGTTGGAACGGAGGTCGATGATGATCTTTTCCATCCCCTGTGCTTTCAGCGCTTCAACAGCCTTGATGAATTCTTTATAGGTGGTTTGTGCGAAACTGCTGATTTTCACATACCCGATATTGTCCTCGATCATATAATGCACATCCACACTGTAAATAGGGATGTCGTCACGGATCACCTCAAACTCGATTAATTCCGGCTCTCCTCTTCTTTTGATCTTCAGGCTGACGGGTGTACCTTTTTCTCCTTTCAGCATGGAAACGATCTCATCGCTGTCCATCTCCACGCCGGCAACAACCGTTCCTTCCACTTCAACGATCCTGTCTCCTGCCTGGATGCCCACCAGTGCGGAAGGACCATTCGGAACCGGTCGGATGATGGCCACCGTGTCTTCATTCATATTGAACAAAACACCGATGCCACTGAAATTTCCCGTAAGCGGCTCATTGTATTTCTGGAAATCTTCTGCGGGGATATACACCGAATGCGGGTCCAGGTTTTTCAGGATAGCGGGAATGACATCTTCGTTGATCTCACCCACCGGCACAGAATCCGCATAATCGTTC
>CAZOXI010000129.1:0-7971 GCA_964583445.1 uncultured Bacteroidaceae bacterium
CCTCCTTGGCGATATTGTGCGCATCGCTTACTTTCATATCCGGATCGACTTCGATGTCGAGGTTCACCATATAGCGTGAACCGATTTTCCTGGCACGGGTGCGGTGTGGATTGTGCGCCCCCTTTACTTTCCTGATCGCCTCGAACAACTGGTCATACAATTCAGGATCCGGGATACCATCCATCAATTCCGTATTGGATTTAAGAAAGATCATGACCGCCTCGTACATGATGAAAATACTGATACCCAAAGCAATGATCTTGTCGACAATAGCCACTTCGAAGATAATCGTGGCCAGTAGGCCAATGAGAACGGTGGATGAAATGAGCATGTCGTTTCTCATGTGGATGCCCATGGTGGTCATCATATCGCTGGATTCTTTTTTCCCGGTTTTTTTCAGGTAGAGGCTGAGTCCGATCTTTCCTGCCATGGAAAAAACAGTCACCCAGATGGCGATCATTGCGGGAATTTCGTATGTACCCCCCTCAATCAGTCGCTCCACAGTTGAAATAGCGAGCTGGGCGCCTGCCAAAAACATAAGCATGGAGAGGACTTTTGTGGCGACGGTATCCGCCTTTACATACCCGTAAGGGAATTTAATGTTGGGTGGTTTTTTCGAGACCTTAGCAGCAACCAGCGTAACGACAGAACTGATGATATCCGCAGAAGAATCGATACCATCGGCCACTACGGCAAAACTGCCGGAGAGAAACCCCACGACCAGTTTCAATAACGCCAATACTGCATTTCCCACAATAGAGACCCAGGCGGCTTTAATGATTCCCTTTTTTTGCATATATTTAGTTATAATATTAATTTACAATTTGATACGACTTTTGTTTTTCTCAGAGTGGCTGGCTTAATATAAGTTACATATTAGTCAATAGTCATTTATTTTTCTGTTGGGCTGTTGCTTTCCTCACGGTTTGCAATCAGGCTTTTCCCATGATCAGGATCAAACTCGAACTGCAGCGTTATATGGCGGATGTGGAATTTTTGCTTTAACAGGCTTTCGATTTTTTCCCGTATTTCATTGGTCTGGCTTATTTTCCAGTCTTCGTGAAGTTCCACATGTGCTTCCAGGTGTATCTCATTTTCATCCAGGGCCCACACATGCAGATGATGCAGGCTGCTGACCTCCGGGAAGGCCTCCACCTTCGACTGTATCTTATCTACATTGACATTTTCAGGGGTAGATTGCATGAGGATGTTCACCGCCTCTTTCAGGATCACGTAAGTTTCGCGGAGGAGGTAGATGCCGATCATAAATGTAACCAGCGGGTCAAGCCAGAAAATACCAAACACCTGAATGGCGCCGGCAGCCAGTATGACAACAATGGAAGAAAGGCTGTCCCCGATCAGGTGGACATAAGCTGCCTTCACATTGATGCTTTTCCTGGAATCTTTGTGTAGCAGTGCTACAGCCAGCACATTTGCACCCAACCCGACCATACCCACAATGATCACGATCAGGGATTTAATAGGTTCCGGATCCTGCAGTCGCTCCCAAGCCTCTTTGAAGAGATAAATACAAATGACGACCAGGATCACTGCATTGAGCATTGCAGCCAGGATCTCTATACGTTTGTACCCAAATGTTTTTTTTGCAGTCGGTTTCTTCTTCCCCACCCGGATGGCGACATAGGCGATGAAGGTTGCAAAGGTATCGCTCAGGTTATGCAGCGCATCTGAGAGTAAGGCAAGGCTGTTGGAGAGGATTCCCCCGGCAATTTCCACCACGGTAATCACCAGGTTGAGCAGCGTGGCAATCAGCAGGTTCTTGCCGCTAATTTCGCGCGGCTGATGATGGTGTTTTTTTCTTTTTTTTGCTTGTTCAGCCATTTCAGATAAAAAGCAAAAGACTCAGGGCCATGACGGCCATACCAAGGATAAATCCATATATAGAATAGTGATGATGTCCATATTCTTCCGCAGTGGGCAGCAATTCATCAATAGAGATGAACACCATGATACCGGCCACTGCTCCGAAAAGGTATCCAAACACGCTATTGGGAATGCTTGCCCCGTTAAAAAAGAGGGTGATAATGAGAAAAGCGAACAGTGCTCCCACGGGTTCTGCCAGCCCCGAGATCATGGAAAGGAAAAATCCTTTCTTCTTGTTTCCTGTGCCATAGGAAACGGGAACAGAAACTGCGATCCCTTCCGGGATATTGTGGATCGCGATTGCTATGGCAACAGGGATTGCGAGTTCCGGTTCTGCCAGGCCGGCAAAAAATGTGGCAATTCCTTCAGGAAAATTGTGGATCGCAATGGCAAGGGCCGTAAACAGGCCCATCCTGACCAGCTTGGGATCGGGAGCAATGGCTCCGTTCTTAACTTCTTCGATCCGGCGAATCTCATGCGGGTTTTCATACGAAGGGATCAGCTTGTCAATCAATCCAATGATCAATACCCCTGCAAAGAATGAAAGCACGGTCATCCAGGAACCTGTTGTATCTCCGAAGGCTGCAACAAGGGATTCATTAGATTTGACCATGATCTCCATGAAGGAGACATAGATCATGACTCCAGCAGAAAAACCCAGGCTTGCGGACAGCAACTTCGTATTCGTCTTTTTGGTAAAAAAAGCCAGGGCACTGCCAATGCCGGTTGATAATCCGGCAAATACAGTCAATCCAAATGCAAACCAAAAATTTTCTGTGTTCATAAGGATGAAAGTTCTTGTTGACCCTTGTTTCCCTGTTGGAATCTGCTATTATTTTTTCTTCTTCTTCCCGCGATCTTTTTTAGGATCTTTTTTTGGTATGGGTGCTTTTGAGAAATATTTAGGATGTTGCTTTGTATAATAGATCAGTCCGATCCCGATCAGTATAAATGGAAGACTGAGCCATTGACCCATATTCAGCAGCATACCGGACTCGAAAGAGACCTGGTCACGTTTGATAAATTCGATGAAAAATCTTGCGGTGAACAGTAGGATCAGGAATATGCCAAAGATCAGGCCATCACGTATCCTGTCGTGGTTCTTTCTGAAATAGATGAACAGCACAATAAAAATCAGCAGGTAGCTGAGTGCTTCATAGATTTGGGTAGGATGACTGGGTACATTCGGAATTACCGCACCGGTATTAGGATCCCGTACCACATCCCGGACGAAAAGAAAAGCCCATGGTACATCTGTGGCGCGGCCGTATATCTCAGAATTGAATAAGTTACCGGTCCTGATGAAGGCACCCCCCAGCGGAACCACGATCACAATACGGTCCATGAGCCACAGGAAGGATAGTTTGTGTTTTCTTATGTACAGCCACAGTGCAATAACGATACCGATGGCAGCACCGTGACTGGCAAGTCCGCCTTCCCAGATCTTGAGGATCTCAACGGGGTTGGAAAGGTAATACGATGGCTCATAAAAAAGACAATGTCCCAGCCGGGCTCCCAGGATTGTTCCGACCGCTACATAGATCAGGAGCTGATCGAGCATTTCCGCATCGAGTCGCTTGATCTTGAGTGCCCTAGTAAATACCAGGTAGCCCGAAAGGAAAGCCATGGCAAACATGAGTCCGTACCAGCGAATGGATAATCCTCCTATGCTGAAGATTTCGGGATCCACGTCCCAGGTAATATAATTCAGTATCATAACAAACAGATTTTTGAGGGTTTAAAGCTACAAATTTATATACTATTCTTTATTACTGTAAGTTATTTAAATGTGTGTCTGTCCATAAAGCCCGATAACTGCGTTACTGCAAAAATTCTAAATCCTCGAATACATTAGTATACTGCGGTTTATAATTTTTGCGCGCTTTGTTCTCGAACTTTATCATCAAGCCATACCAGTTGTATTGACATACTTTATGGAATGTTAACCAGTGTTGTGATGGATACATCTGTTGGTCCGGATAAAAAATGACGTTCAGAAACAGAATCTGTACGTGTGCTGAAATGGAATATATATCTTTGTACACCTGAATGAGAAATTACCTGTATATATTATTTTGGTTAGTTTTGCCATTGATCATATTATTTGGCGGATGTGCACAGCAAGGTGCGCCTACGGGCGGCCCGGAGGATGTTACCCCCCCGGTTGTTGTCAAGGCCGAACCACTGAATTATTCCGTTAATTTTGAAGAGAAGCGCATCGAGATCACTTTCGATGAATACCTCGACATGGGAAATTTCACCCAGGAGTTGGTGGTATCACCTCCAATGGAAACCCAGCCTGAGGTGCGATTAAGAAGAAAAACACTGATCATTGAATTTGAAGAGGAGCTGAAGGATGATGTTACTTACACGTTTAATTTCGGGGAGGGGATCAAGGATCTGAACGAACGAAATGTCCTGCTGAATTATGAATATGTCTTCTCCACCGGTCCCACACTTGATTCGCTATCTGTTAAGGGTACATTGAAGAACGCGTTCGACCTGACGGTACCGGAATCGCCTATTTATGTCATGCTGTATACAGAATTGGCGGATACCATGCCATTGAAGCAAATCCCGTATTATGTGGGTCGAACGGATAAAGAAGGAAATTTTGCAGTGAACAACTTGCGGAAAGGAGTATACAAGTTGTTTGTGCTGAAAGACGGAAACAACAATTTCCTGTACGATCTGCCCAATGAACAGGTTGCATTCCTGGATACCAGTTTGTTGGTGGATGCTGAATATTTCAGGCGCCTGCTGTTGGAAACAGGGGTATACGATTCTACCGATCTGCAACCGGATACTACAGCATTGTCTATCGATACCACAGGAATGAGCGCCGATACGATTGCCATGCTGCTGGATTCACTGGAGCGTCAACAGCCTGATTTCAACTCCCTTTTTGTGGATCTTTTTATGTTCACAGAGGAACCGACAGATCAGTATATTATGGAATATGAACGGGATGACCGGCATTTCCTGGACATGGTATTTCATCTACCATTAACGGATAGTTTTTCTTACAAGCCCATATATCCTCCCGAACTGGGTATGGAAGACCTGATCCCTGAATTTGGACGTGCGCGTGACAGCCTTGTGCTCTGGCTCGCTGATACCACTGTGGCCTCGTACGACTCGATCGAACTTGCGTTGCGGTATACTGTGCTTGATTCTATGGATTTGCCTTATGCTTCAAAGGATACCCTGCTGTTTTCCTACATTGAAAAAGAGGAAAAATCGAGTACCCGAAAAAAAGATGAAAACCAGCAGCAAGAGCAGTGGCTGCAGGTAAAAACCATCAGGAACCGGGGGAAACATCATATTGAAAAGGATCTGAAATTCACTATCCCTCAGCCGGTTGATCATATCGATTCGGATCGGTTTGAACTGTATATTATTCCGGATACAGTTGAAATACTTGTTGAAACAGTGCCTTTTACAGACACAACACACTTGCGCAGAGTCAGGATCAGTCACCCCTGGAAAGAGGAGGCAAATTACAAGCTGGTAATGTATCCAGGGGCAATTACCAACATATACGGAATCACCAACGATACCATGGAGACAGCATTCCAGATCAGGCCACTTTCGGAATACGGTAGGATCAACCTTACGCTGGAGGAGGTGGAGGAAACAATCCTGATCCAGGTATTTAAAAAAGGCACGATGGTACGGGAGCGCACCATTGTTTCTTCCGATACCTATACGTTTGATTTTATTGATCCGGACACCTACAGTATTAAACTGATCCATGACCGGAACGCTAACGGGGAGTGGGATACCGGGGATTATATGGAAGGAAGGCAGCCGGAACGAGTTGAGTTTTATCCGAAAGAGCTCAAGGTACGTGCAAACTGGGACCATGATATTTCATATGTGATGGGGTCGAACAACAGTCCCCCACGGAAAGAGGGAGAAGAGGGGAATGACGGTGACGGACCCCTTTTCCAGTGAATCCCTCACCGGGACGATATGGACACATGTCGTTTCGTCTTCACACAACGGAATATGATACACACAGATGAAGTCTCATTTGACTTCAGAAATCTCTTTCGCATTATTGATATCTTCTATACACCGCTTCACTCTCTTTTGAAAGGTAATATAAGCATCAGCTTATGAAAAGGATTTTCTATTGGGCCATCTCCTTCCACATGAGTGCTGCAGCGCCCAGTACCGCAATGTTCTTATCAAGCAGTGCGGAGGAGAGGATCTTGATCTTCCCGCGGAATATTTCAAGTACATGCTGATCCATGGAAACCTTGGTTGGTTCAAAGATCCATTTTCCGGCTTTGGCCAGTCCGCCGAAAAGGAAGATTGCCTGTGGGCTGATATGTGCGACCGTATTGGCCAGGGCGCTTCCCAACATCATGCCGGTTTTATCAAATGCTTTCTGTGCCAGCACATCACCCTTGTTTGCTGCCTTTGTAATTTCGATGGCCTCGAGTTGATTGAAAGAGATATTGCGTAGGGGGGAGTCTTCGGTTTCTGTGGCCATCAATTCAAACAGGGTTCTTTTGATTCCGGTGGCAGAAACATAGGTTTCCAGGCATCCGCGTTTTCCACAACCGCACATCCGGCCCTCCTCCACCACGGTAACGTGTCCGAGCTCGCCGGCAAATCCATCATGACCATATACCAGGTTCCCGTTGACTACCAGTCCGCTGCCCAGCCCTGTTCCCAGGGTGATCATCAAAAAATTCTTCATATTTTGCGCTGCACCAAAAACCATTTCACCGATTGCAGCTGCATTGGCATCGTTGGTGAGCGCCACCGGGAGATCAAATTTGTTGCTGAATATCTCAGCAATCGGGATCACGCCTTTCCAGACCAGATTGGGAGCAAACTCAATATTCCCGGAGTAATAATTGCCATTAGGCGCGCCGATACCAACGCCCTTGATGCTAAAGGCCTCTTTATTTTTTTTAAGTGTTTTTTTAATCAGGCTGTGGATGGCATCCACGAAAGCGTTTGGATCTTCAAATGTATCGGTTTCGATGGTATCTTCGTAATACAGGTTTCCAGCCCGGTCGGCAATACCCAACTTGGTGAAGGTACCCCCTATGTCGATGCCAATCACAACTTCCTTACTCATAAGTATCAGATTTTTAGATGCAGGAAGCAAAAGTAAGACAAATTGTTGATCCGTTCAAGTCTGGCGGGTCAGCGGCTGTGGATTATGAAGTATTATGCAGCATGTTCAACAGGTCTGCAGCAGGTAATCATTGCCCTTCACAGGAATTATTAATAAATTAGTGGGTTCTAAGTAAATGATATGATGAGATCAGTTGTTATAGTAGCCGGAGGAACAGGATCCAGGATGCAATCGGAAACCCCGAAACAGTTCCTGGAGATCCTTGGAAAACCCGTGATTATCTGGACCATTGAAAAATTTATGGCATTCGATCCGAAAATGAAGATCATCCTGGTCCTGCCAGAGAGTCACCTGATCGTTTGGCAGAGCATACAGGAGCGATACCCGGATATCCGGAAAGTAATTATCACCACGGGAGGAGCATCACGTTTTCATTCCGTGATGAAAGGACTGGAAAACGTGGGTCAGGATGAGATCGTGGGTATTCATGATGCAGTCCGGCCCCTGGTTTCGATGGAGACCCTGGAACAGTGCTATTCAGAAGCAGCAAAAACCGGGAGTGCCATTCCGGTGATTGAAGCTGAGGATTCACTCAGGACCGTGATTGGTATGGGCAGTAATGTGCTCGACAGGAGCAATGTAAAACGTGTGCAGACCCCCCAGGTGTTCCAGGCACATAAATTACTGACTGCCTACGAGAACAGCCTCGAACAAACATATACAGATGATGCATCAGTATTTGAGTCTTATTTTGGGCAGATCAACCTGGTGCCGGGAAATATCGAGAATATCAAGATCACCTTTCCTTCAGACATGAAGGTAGCCGCAGCACTCCTTTCAGAATCAGAGGACAATAAATAAGTAGCGGATATCTTCAGCATATTTTTTTAGAAATCTATGCGGCAGATCATTCGAGGAAACAATCTGCAGCCAAATATTCAGCAATTCCGCTTGAAAAATAGTCATTCTGTAATGATCTGAAAATAAAG
>CAZOXI010000130.1:0-6365 GCA_964583445.1 uncultured Bacteroidaceae bacterium
GTAGCTCTACCAGGACTATTCGATAATTTTATTCTACAGATGTTCTAAAAGTATTTATCCTGCAGTTATCCATAATAACTTGCAACCTTGTCGAAAAATGCTTCCCAGGCGCTCTTATTTCTTGTGTATCAATCCGCGATTATTCTTTGTATCTTGCAATCTTAACAGTCTGTCAATACAGTCACCGTGGCTGGATCATGAAGTTCGAATCGGACTTTATGGACAGGCACTAACTAACCTGTAATAATGATGCATTCCTGGGATACAGATATCAGGGAGTATAAGCAATTTTTAAAGCTCGAAAAAGGATTGTCTGCCAATTCAGTCCAGGCATATGAGAATGATCTGAAGAAGCTGATTCAGTTCATGGACATGGAGGGTATCAATGCGGGACCCGAACAGGTGGACCCGCAAATATTGCACGCATTCATCAGCCGGGTCAATGAACTTGGTTTGAATGCCAGGAGCCAGTCACGGATTATTTCAGGGATCAAATCCTTTTTTAAATACCTGGTATTGGAGGAGCGCATCAGCAGCGATCCCTCCCTGTTACTGGAAGGTCCCAGGATAGGCAGGAAACTGCCCGAAGTGCTGACGATCGAAGAGATCGACAATCTGTTCAGTGCCATCGACCTGAGCAAGCCGGAAGGTAGGCGCAACAAGGCGATGCTCGAAGTCCTGTACAGCTGCGGATTACGGGTAAGCGAGCTGGTCGGACTCAGGATCTCCGACCTGTTCAGCGATGAGGGTTTCGTGAGAATCATCGGGAAAGGGGACAAGGAAAGACTGATCCCGATAAGTCCCGCTGCCCTGAAAGAGATCAACAATTACATGCCGGACCGCAATGCAATGCTTGATATAGATAAAGGACACATGGATATCCTCTTCCTGAACCGGCGCGGAAAGCAACTCACCCGGGTGATGGTCTTTACGATCATCCGGCAACTTGCAGAGAAAACCGGCATCAGGAAACGCATCAGTCCGCATACCTTCAGGCACTCCTTTGCCACCCACCTGGTCAATGGCGGTGCCGACCTGCGCGCAGTCCAGGAGATGCTTGGACATGAATCCATTGTTACCACTGAAATATATACTCATCTCGACAGGGAATACCTCAGGGAAGCCATCATCAGTCACCATCCCCGGTCATTGAAGTAGGGGCCCGAAGAAACAATTATTTAACTTTATTTAGAATTGTTTTATCGTTTTTTTAGATACATTTGTACTTTCGAAAAATTACCCATAGTTAACTTGTTCATTATTAACACTTAAAAGAATATAAGAATGTCGAAAGTTAAGCGTGTTTATACCTTTGGAGACAAGAAAGCTGAAGGAAAAGCTGACATGAAAAATTTGCTGGGTGGCAAAGGTGCCAACCTTGCTGAAATGAACCTGATCGGGGTACCGGTGCCACCGGGATTCACCATCACAACAGATGTCTGTGCAGAATATTATGAGCTCGGACGTGAAAAGGTTGCAGAACTGCTGAAGCCCGAAGTAGAGGCAGCCGTAAAGAATGTTGAAGAGATCATGGGCACGAAGTTTGGCAGCAATGAAAATCCCTGCCTGATGTCTGTACGTTCCGGGGCAAGGGTTTCTATGCCCGGAATGATGGATACCGTATTGAATCTCGGTATGAACGAGGATGCCGTTGAGGGCCTGATCGCCAAAACCGGAAATGAAAAGTTTGCATGGGACAGCTACCGTCGCTTTGTACAGATGTATGGAGATGTGGTATTGGGAATGAAACCCGAAAGCAAAGAGGATATTGATCCGTTCGAGGAGATCCTTGAAGAGGTGAAAGAGGCAAAAGGTGTTCAAAATGATAATGAATTGGATATTGAGGACCTGAAAGGACTGGTCGACAAATTCAAAGCTGCTGTGAAAAGGCAGACAGGTCACGAGTTCCCGGTTGATCCATGGGATCAGTTGTGGGGCGCAGTAATGGCTGTATTCGACAGTTGGAATACTGAGCGGGCTATTTACTACCGGACAATGCACCAGATTCCCGAAGAGTGGGGAACTGCTGTGAATGTGCAGGCCATGGTATTTGGAAACATGGGGAACAAATCAGGTACAGGTGTTGCATTCACAAGGGATGCTGCAACCGGTGAAGATATCTTCAATGGAGAATACCTGATCGACGCACAGGGAGAGGATGTGGTTGCAGGTGTGCGAACGCCTCAGCAAATCACAAAAGAAGGCTCACTGCGCTGGGCAAAACTGGCCAAAGTTTCGGAAGAGGAAAGGGTATCCAAATTTCCTTCGCTGGAGGAGTTAATGCCGGAAGTATATAAGGAACTGGATGACACCCAGACTAAACTGGAGAATCACTACAGGGACATGCAGGACATCGAGTTCACCATTCAGGATGGCAAACTCTGGATGCTGCAGACACGTAACGGTAAACGGACCGCTGCCTCTATGGTGAAGATTGCCATGGACCTGCTGCGTGATGGCATGATCGATGAAAAAACTGCATTGCTGAGACAGGAGCCTGCAAAACTGGATGAACTGTTGCACCCTGTGTTCGATAAAAAAGCGATGAAAGATGCGGAGTTGATCGCCAATGGTCTGCCTGCATCACCGGGTGCAGCAACAGGACAGATCGTGTTCTTTGCTGATGAAGCTGCCAAATATCCCGAAGCGATCCTGGTGCGTATCGAGACTTCTCCTGAGGACCTCGAAGGAATGAACATCGCCAACGGTATCCTTACCGCACGCGGGGGGATGACTTCGCATGCAGCGGTAGTGGCACGTGGTATGGGAAAATGCTGCGTATCCGGAGCAGGTGGAGTGAAGATCAACTACAGGGAACGCACCATGGTTGTTGGAGACAAGAAATTTAAAGAAGGTGACTGGAT
This sequence comes from uncultured Bacteroidaceae bacterium, assembly GCA_964583445.1. Classification (GTDB taxonomy): domain Bacteria; phylum Bacteroidota; class Bacteroidia; order Bacteroidales; genus M55B112. The sequence goes on from CAZOXI010000130.1 coordinate 2,865, forward strand.
CTCGCTCGACGGGGGAGAAGGAAACGTTTATGAAGGCAAGATCACAACCATCGATCCTGAACTGAGTGGTGACTTCGCAGCCGTGCTGGAACTTGCTGAGAAGCTTACCAAAATGGATGTACGGACCAACGCCGACACACCAAATGACGCACAGGTTGCCAGGGATTTCGGCGCAAAGGGAATCGGTCTTACCCGGACAGAGCATATGTTCTTCGAGGGCGAGCGTATCATTGCCATGCGTGAAATGATCCTCGCATCTAATGAGACTGAGCGACGCAAGGCCCTTGAGAAACTGTTGCCATACCAGCGTGAAGACTTCGAGGGAATCCTGGAAGCGATGCAGGGATATGGAGTAACCATTCGTCTGCTGGATCCCCCGTTACATGAATTCGTGCCGCACGATGAAGAAAATCAGAAGGAAATGGCTGACCAGATGGGCGTTTCTGTTGATGATATCAAGGCACTTGTTGATGACCTGCATGAATTTAACCCCATGCTGGGACACAGGGGATGCCGCTTAGGGAATACATACCCTGAAATCACCGAGATGCAGGCAAGGGCAATCATCGAGGCAGCTGTCAACCTGAAGAAAAAAGGTGTTGATGCACATCCGGAGATCATGGTACCCCTGATTGGAACCGTTCAGGAATTCCAGATGCAGGAGGAGATCATCCGTACTACAGCTGAAAAGGTGTTCGAAGAGAAAGGCGAGAAATGTGACTATCTCGTGGGAACCATGATCGAGATTCCCAGGGCAGCACTTACAGCTGATGAGATTGCAAAACATGCTGAATTCTTCTCATTCGGAACCAACGACCTGACGCAGATGGGCTTTGGTTATTCACGCGATGATGCCGGCAAATTCCTGCCGATATACATCAAGAAAGGGATCCTGAAAGTAGACCCGTTCCAGTCGCTCGACCAGGAAGGTATCGGTCAGCTCGTGGAGATCGGAACTACCAAGGGCCGTACCACCAATCCTGATCTGAAGGTAGGTATCTGTGGCGAACACGGTGGAGATCCTAGCTCTGTGGAATTCTGCTACAAGGTAGGGATGAACTACGTTAGCTGTTCACCTTTCAGGGTGCCTATCGCACGCCTTGCTGCAGCACAGGCCTCGATCAAATATGAAAGATAGATACAACATAACATCTTTTAAAAAGCAGTAGAACTTTGTTTTTACTGCTTTTTTTTTGATCTTTGGTAAGATAGAACCCAATGCAAGCTGGGATTTCTCAGCAAGTTACTTACCCAAAAGAATTTATTATGACCAAAAAAACTGTTGACCTCAACCTGGAGCAGTATGGAATTACCGGTAACCCGGAAATACTGCACAATCCTACCTATGAAGAACTCTATAATGACGAGTTACGCGAGGACCTTACGGGATATGAGCGGGGCGTAGAATCTGAGTTCGGTGCCGTGAAAGTAGATACAGGCATCTTTACCGGCAGATCGCCCAAGGACAAATATATTGTGATGGATGATACAACGCGCGATACCGTATGGTGGAAATCCGACACAGCAAAATCTTCTGATAATAAACCCATCAGTCAGGAGGTATGGAATAAAGGATACAAACTTGCATCAAAACAGCTTTCAAACAAACGGATCTTTGTAATGGATGCTTACTGCGGGGCCAATAAAGATAGCCGGCTCAGGGTACGCTTCATCATGGAGGTGGCCTGGCAGGCACATTTTGTAAAGAATATGTTCATCAGGCCAGACGACGAGGAGCTGGCTGCATTCGAACCCGATTTCGTTATGCTGAATGCTGCGAAAACAACCAATCCCGACTGGAAGGAACAGGGGCTACATTCCGAAGTCTTTGTTTTCTTTAACCTGACGGAGCGGATGGGAGTGATCGGTGGATCCTGGTATGGTGGAGAGATGAAGAAGGGAATCTTTTCAATCATGAACTATTACCTACCGTTGCGCGGCATTGCTGCCATGCATTGCTCGGCGAATGTGAGTGAAGATGGGGAAACTGCCATCTTTTTTGGCCTTTCCGGAACAGGGAAAACGACCCTCTCCACAGATCCGAAAAGGGCATTGATCGGAGACGATGAACATGGCTGGGATGACGATGGCATCTTCAATTTTGAGGGTGGATGTTATGCCAAGACCATCCATTTAAGCGAAGAGAATGAACCGGATATCTATCATGCCATCCGGAGGGATGCATTGCTGGAAAATGTATCCGTGGATGCGGAGGGGAAGGTGGATTTCGACGACGGTTCGATCACGGAGAATACGCGCGTATCTTACCCGATCTACCATATCGACAATATCGTTAAACCTGTTTCAAGGGCGGGTCATGCAAAACGTGTGATCTTTCTGACTGCTGATGCTTTTGGGGTGATGCCACCGGTATCGAAACTTACACCGGATCAGACGAAATATCATTTTCTATCCGGATTTACGGCAAAGCTTGCAGGAACAGAGTTGGGAATTACAGAGCCTGTGCCAGCCTTCTCCGCTTGTTTTGGCGCGGCCTTCCTGACCCTGCACCCTACAACATACGGAGAGGTACTGGTGAAACGAATGAAAGCGGCAGGTTCAACGGCCTACCTGGTGAATACGGGGTGGAATGGCACAGGAAAAAGGATATCGATCAGGGATACCCGCGGGATCATTGACGCCATCCTGAATGGAAATATCGACCATGCAGAGACCAAAGTGATTCCCTTTTTCAACCTGGAAGTCCCACAATCCCTGGAGGGTGTTGACGATGCCATTCTTGATCCGCGCGACACTTATGAGGATCCTGCAGAGTGGGAAAGGAAAGCCAGGGACCTGGCATCAAAGTTCATCAAAAATTTCAAGCAGTTTACAGATAATGAAGAAGGGCTCCGGCTTGAGAAGGTCGCGGGACCTGTGATCTGATCCCATGGAGGAAGTACATACATCGCTCATTTTTCTTGCCTGGATGGCACCTGTGGCTTATCTGCTAGGTTCCTTGCCAACTGCTGTCTGGACAGGGCGCATTTTTCACGGCATCGATGTGCGTATGCATGGGAGCGGAAATGCCGGAGCTACCAACGTTATGCGTGTACTCGGCGTCAAAACCGGAGTGCCGGTATTGCTGATCGATATGCTGAAGGGCTGGGCGGCTGTCAGCCTGTTGAAAATTCAACCGGATGTTGAGGCAGGGGAGGAGCTATTCATGGTCCTGTCTATTGCACTGGGAATCCTGGCAGTGATCGGTCATATCTTTCCGGTGCTGGCAGGTTTCAGGGGAGGAAAAGGCGTAGCCACCATCGGCGGAGTATGCTTTGCCCTGCATCCGGCAGCCACGGCTGCGGCCCTTGGAATATTTATCCTGGTACTGCTGCTTACAAAATATGTTTCAGTGGGTTCCGTTTCTGCCGGGATTACGTTCCCGGTGTGGGTGATCCTGGTGTTTCGATCACCCTATATTTCACTATGGATTTTTTCGATGGTAGCAGCAATCCTGCTCATTATTACACATAGAAAGAATATAAAGCGATTGAGAAAGGG
>CAZOXI010000130.1:6465-7947 GCA_964583445.1 uncultured Bacteroidaceae bacterium
TCTTCCAGCTTTTGCGTCAGCACTTTGATGCCAATATTTTTCTGAAGGATGCCGTTTTCAGCAATGGAGATCTGTCCTGTCTCTTCCGAAACTACGATCACGAGCGAATCGGTCACTTCAGAGATACCCAGGGCGGCCCGGTGCCTGAGCCCATATTCCGGAGGAAGATCAGGTTTGTCGGTTACAGGAAGGATCACCCTTGCCGCCACCAGCTGGTCGCGGTCCATCACCAGCGCACCGTCATGCAGGGGGCCCGTCTTATTGAATATACTTGTGATGAGCCTGCTGGATGTGGCACTGTTCAGGATCTCGGCCGATTCAGTGTACATCTTCAGGTTCGATTTCCTGCGGATGACAATCAGTGCACCGGTCTTGGTCTGTGACATCTGCATCACGGCCTTGAGGACCGATTTGATAGGAATCTTTGGTTTGGCCTCAAAACGCATGTTAAATATGCGGTCCAGGCTGATCATATTGCCATCCACATACCGGGATCCCATATAGATCAGGAACCGGCGGATTTCCTGCTGGAAGACAATGATCAGTGCAATGACACCCACACCGATTACCTGTCCGATAATCGAACTGAGCAATTCCATCTGTAAGGCCCGCGTGACCCACCAGAAAATGTAGATGACGGCGATCACGATGATGATGTTCAAAGCAACAGTTCCCCTGACCAGCAAATAGAGCTGGTAGAGCAAAACGGCAACCAGTAGAATATCGATGATATCCAGCAGCCTGATATGAATGAATAATGATAACATTCCTGAACAAATGTACAAAAAGATGTGGAAAGCAGTCAGCGAAATTTACGCACCGTATGGTTGAAAATGGTGACAGCTTCCTTTGCTTCCCTGACATCGTGCACCCTGATGATATTCACCCCTCCCTGCAGGAGCAGCATGTGGACCGCCGTTGTACCATTCAGCGCTTCTTCGCTGGATGATTCCAGGAGCTTGTAGATCATTGATTTTCTCGATACTCCTGCAACGACAGGCAGTTCGAACATCTGAAAGGCACTTATCTGACTGAGCAGCTCATAATTGTGATCCATGGTCTTGCCGAACCCAAAGCCCGGGTCAAGCAATACATCTGGTATACCCTTGTTGTGCAAAAGGTGGACTTTCCGGGAAAAATATTGAATGATCTCGTCTGTAACATTATGATACACCGGGTTGTCCTGCATGTCTCCGGGGACCCCTTTCATGTGCATGATAATATAGGGTACATTCAGTTTCGCAACCAGTGGAATCATCTCAGGATCCAGTTCGCCGGCGGAGATATCATTGATGATATCCACCTCAAAATCTGCTACTGCCACTTTTGCAACACCAGCATTGTATGTGTCAACGGAAATGACCAGGTCGGGAAATTCGTCCCGCACCAGCTGCAACACAGGTTCGAGCCTGGCAATTTCTTCACCGGACTCCATCAGTCCGGCACCGGGCCTGGAAGATGCTGCACCGATATCAACAATAT
>CAZOXI010000131.1:0-7936 GCA_964583445.1 uncultured Bacteroidaceae bacterium
GAGCCGATTCCAGATGTGCCGGTTGTCGCTACAATAAATCCACTGCAGGGAGAGGCAACTCCTGACGGGACGATGGCCTATCCAGAAGGTCCGGACAACCGTGAGAATATTCAAAATGCCCTTGATGAGGTCGCCTCCCTTCAGCCGGATGAGAATGGTTTTCGCGGAACCGTGCTCCTTAAAAAAGGTACTTATTATGTAAATGGTAACCTGGTTGTTCCCTCCGGAGTGGTACTGCGTGGCGAAGGAGACGGATCCGGCGGTACGGTGCTGATCTTCAGAAATCCCCGGGGAACCGGTATACATGTTGGTAACCCGGAGGCGGAGCCTGTAAGCATGGGGGATCCTACTCCAATCACAGATGCCTATATTCCGGCGGGCAGCATTGATGTGAAGGTGGCCGATGCGAGTCAGTTCAGGTCGGGTGACTATGTACACGTGAGGAAAACGACTAATGATCAATGGATCAAGGACCTTGGGATGGACCGGATTACAGAGATCAGGCCGGATAATGAAAGGGTAGGGAACTGGAATGCCCGGAGGTATCAACTCAACCATGTGCGACAGATCGTGCAGGTAGAAGGGGACAGGATTACCCTCGACGTACAACTGCCGCAATCGTTCACGGAAGAGCATGGGGGCGGTATTGTAGAGAAGATAAGCCTGCACGAAATTGATTCGCTTTCCGGGGTGGAATCTTTACGCGTTGTCTCTAATTATGATACATCTATTAAATCTGTTAGAGAGAATAAAGAATACTTCAGCGATGAAGAGAACAATCTGAATGATGGTATTTTGCTTACCTGTATCAATGGCTGGGTAAGAGATTGTACGGTTAAGCATACACGTCATGGTGCTGTAAAGACCAACGAAAACTCCCGGTACTGTACCATCCGGAACTGTAAATCACTGGAGCCCGTTGCACCAATCCGGGGAGGCCGCAGATATCCCTTCAGGTTCGAGGGCGGGAGTCATTCTCTCTTCCACAAATGTTACACTGAAAATGGGCGACATGCTTTTGCAGCCGGCAGCCGGGTCATGGGCCCCAATGTGTTCTTTGAATGTACGGCCTGGAATTCAAGCACCATATCCGAGCCACATCATCGATGGAATACGGGCATTCTCTATGATAACATCACTCTGAAAGAAGGAGGTCAGCTTGGTGCCCTGAACCGCGGATACTCCGGATCTGGTCACGGTTGGGCCGGTGCTAATATTGTTTTCTGGAATTGCAATGCAGAATCGGTTGTTGTCTTTGATCCTCCGACTCCGGAACAGAACTTTGCCATAGGTTATACAGGTGAAATACGGGATGAGTATTCGACTTACCGGCTCGAGTATGCGAATGATCGTTCCGGTTATGCCGGCACATCAAAAGCAGGGGTCTACAAGGGGGTTCCACTCATGGGTACCGGCTACATCGAGCATCCGGAAGAAACGGTAACGCCAAAAAGTTTGTTGATGCAGCAACTGATCGATCGTATCGGTAACGAGCGTGCAAATGAGGTGATGAACCTCGATTAAAATAAACCATTTATGATTTCTGTTCAAGAAGTTTCGCATACCAATGCACAACCCAACTCTGATTATCAGGATGGATTATGGAGCATTGAATTCAATAATTTTGTACATTAATAGGTTAACTCTAATAAAATGAAGAAAATAACAACTACTATTCTACTGGGTGTTGTATTATTATCTGTTAATGCTCAGAACCGGGCCTCCTGGATGAAAGATGCAAAATGGGGGGTGATGCTACATTACACTACAGCAATGTTAGCATCTGAAAATCTACTGGATGCGGATTCAATCAATTTAAATAAATGGAATGATCTGATTGATAATTTTGATTGTGAAGGACTGGCTAAACAATTGTCGGATGTTGGTGCCGGTTATCTGATCATCACTGTTCGACATAGTAGCGATGGATTTTTTTTGGCACCCAATTCAATGTATGATCATTATATGGGTAAGTCGGCAAGTAGATGCAGTAATCGTGACCTGGTTGTAGATTTATATCAGGCTTTAGATAAATACGGCATCAAACTAATGACATATATCTCTTCTAAATTTGTTAAAGGTACAGATGAAATTAAAGCCTTTGCATTCGACAGGGATGATCCAAGAAAGGCTGAAGCATATCTCCGGTGGCAAAATGTTATGCGGGAGTATTCAATGCGCTGGCGGGATAAGGTTTCCGGATGGTGGATTGATGGTTGTTATCTTCCCAATACACATTTCAGACACCCGGACATCCCTAATTTTGCTTCCATGGCCGCTGCCTTGCGTGCCGGTAATCCAAATAGTTGTGTAGCTTTTAATCCGGGCAGATTTCCCAGGATAATGTCAATGACTCCCTATGAGGATTATACAGCAGGTGAGATCAATGATCCGGAAGGAATAAGTTACAGGCATACATATAATGAAACAATTGATGGAAGGCAAATTCATATCTTAAGCTACCTGGGCAGGAAATGGGGAGTGGGCGAACCCCGATTTACTGATGAACAGGTTATCAAGTATAGCAAGGATATCAATGCAGAAGGAGGTGCAGTAACCTGGGATGTTCCTCCAATGCGTAATGGAACCATATCCGATGATTTTATGAAACAGTTGAAAACGATTGGTGAATCGTTGGGAACTTTAAAAAATTGATACAAATGAGACAACTAAAAACGATAACATTCCTTTTGCTGTTCACTTCAGTACTTTTTTCCTGCACATCAGATCTGAAAGAAACACGCCCGAACATCGTGGTGATCCTTTGTGATGATTTGGGATATGGCGATTTATCATCATATGGACATCCGATCATTCAAACACCGAATTTGGATGGATTGGCTGAAGATGGGATAAAATTTACCAGCTTCTATTCGGCTGCACCGGTTTGCTCTCCTGCGCGGGCCGGATTGTTGACCGGGAGAAGCCCGAACCGTGCAGGTATTTATGATTACATACGGCCTGCGAAGGGAAAAAGCGAGGATTGTCTCGACCTGGTTCATTTACAAGCAGACGAACAAACCATTCCTGTCATGCTCAAAGAGGTGGGGTATGCAACCTGTTTGTCGGGAAAATGGCATTGCAGTTCAAAGTTTAACAGCAATGAACAGCCAACACCCGGTTATTTTGGCTTTGACCACTGGTTTGCTACGCATAACAATGCAAGTCCAAGCCATGAAAACCCGGATAATTTCATACGCAATGGCGACGAGGTAGGCGAATTGAAGGGTTTTAGTTGCCAGATCGTTGTCGATGAAGTGTTGAATTGGTTACAAAGCAAAGATTCTGAGCATCCCTTTTATGTACAGGTTTGGTTTCATGAACCCCACGAGCCGGTGGCATCGCCACAGCATTTGGTTGACAATTATTTACCAGGATCAGTAAATGAGGACCAGGCGCAATATTTTGCCAATGTGGCCAATATTGATGCTGCAGTGGGGCGTTTGGTGGAATACCTGGAAGAACATCATGGTGAAAATACACTGGTTATATTTACATCAGACAACGGACCTGAAACATTGGACCGCTATCCCCGTGCAACAAGGTCCTATGGTTCGCCGGGGCCACTACGGGGAATGAAATTATGGACTACAGAAGGAGGTTTCCGGGTTCCGGGTATCTTATACTGGATAGGAAAAGAGACCTACAATGGAACGTCAGATGCTGTTGTATCATCCCTGGACCTCATGCCTACTTTTGCAGAACTTTCCGGAGCAAAACTGCCTGAAATAGAATTGGACGGACAGTCTATGATTCCTGCAATCGAAACCGGTAAAATGGTGCGGGACCAGCCCTTATTGTGGGCTTTTTACGATGCAATCAACGAACACAGGGTTGCCATGCGCACCGATGAATGGAAAGTGCTTGCCCGTCTGAAAAGCGATACTGCCTACCTCCCGTTGGTACACAACCTGTATGATGGAAATGAATCCATGGTGAAAGAAGCCGAACTGGTTGATTTTGAAATCTACAATATGAATGCAGATATTGATGAATCAGATAATGTTGCTGAACAATACCCGGAGATATTCGGGAAGATGAAAGAACTTATGAAAACGGAGTATGGCAATTTATTGGAGGAAAGTCATGTTTGGAGCAGAAAAAATGAATAGAATGATGCGGGAGTCAAAAGAAGTCTTTGTACATATAATCGTCTTCGCAATTATTGGATTGCAACTGACAGCAATGGGTTGTACGCAAAAAAATCAAACCTATTTGTATATTTCTCCGGCTGGAAATGATGCCTGGACAGGAACGCTTTCTGAACCAAATTCCGACAACAACGACGGTCCGCTTGCTACGCTGAATGCCGCACGAATCAAAGTCCGGGAATATACTTCCAGAGGGCATACCGGACCGGTGACCGTATTGATCCGCGGTGGGGAATATGTACTTGATTCAACCATTGTCTTCGGACCCGAAGATTCCGGGACAAAAGATTCTCCCGTTCATTACCGGGCCTGGCCGGATGAAACCCCGGTATTCACAGGTGGAATAACCCTGGACAATTGGCAAAAATGTATAGAAGATCCTGCAGGAGTTTCTGAAAAAGCAACAGGGAATCTATGGTATTGTGAAATACCAGGGAATAAGAAAGGACGCTGGCAGATCACCACGCTTTATAATGGAAAGGAGCTTCTTCCCCGCTCCCGTTCTAAAGAATTCAGGGCTTCGGAACATCAGGTGCTTGACCCACTCAATGCACAACCGAAAGATGTGAAGGGGCTGGACTGGGATGCTGAACCCGTGGTGTTCAGCCGTGAATTCAGGTATTCCGGGAATGATTTAAAACACTGGGAAACACCGTCGGATATCGAAATATTTCTGCGCCCTAAACATGGATGGCTGATCAATATGTTACCGCTGGAACGAATTGATCCGAAAAGCCGGACAGCGTACTTTGCAGTTGATCCAACTTATGGAATCCGTCCTGAAAATAAATATTACGTAGAGAATGCCATTGAATACCTGGATGAACCGGGAGAATGGATGTTCGACAGTAAAGAAGGCCGGGTCTATATGTGGCCGCAACACCCACTCGATAAACTGGATATCCGTGCACCCTTTCTGCAGGAATTTATCCGTGTTGAAGGCATTGAAGACAGTGTGCAGGTGCGGCACCTGCATTTTGAGGGACTGACTTTCAGACACGGTCTGCGCGATACCTGGGAGCCGGGAGACAAGGGACTGCAACATGACTGGGAAATGTACGACAAGGGAAATGCAGTGATGCGTTTCCGGCATGCCGATAATTGTTCCGTAACAAAATGTACTTTTGAAGCAAGCAGCGGGACCGGTGTGCGTTTTGATCTGCATGCACAACACAACAAGGTAGCCGACTGCATTTTTGCACACCTGGGAGGTACCGGGATTTTATTGAGTGGCTACGGCCCCGGATTAAAGGATGAGCATAAATATAATACGGTTACCAATAATTATATCCACCACGTTGGAACAATTTACAAGCATGCTCCGGGTATTTTCATTGCCCAGAGTGGTCATAATGATATCAGCCATAATACCATCCATGATCTTGCCTATAACGGGATGGTAATCAGTGGCTGCAGGCCGCATGAACTGGTGTTGGCCCATCCACTTGGGAATCGCCGCGAGTGGGTGAGCAGTATCCGTACAGAAGAAATAGGTCCATTCATTGAGCACATTACCCCGGAAATGCTGCGTAACTGGCTTGAATTTGACGTGAGCAAAATCGAACCCTTGTTGCATGCACGTGAAAACCGCATTGCGTATAATGAAATATACCGGGTGATGCTGGAGCTGCACGACGGAAACGGCATCTATTTTTCTGCCATGGGTAAGAATAACCGGGCTGTGAGAAATTACTTTCATGATATCCATACCTCCAGGGGATACATTCGCCTGGACGACGTTTCGGGATACACTATCATCACACATAATGTCGGAATCCGCGGAGCCAGGATGATGCAGATCAAAGGTCCGGGAGAGATCCGTAATAATTTCGCCTTTGATACGGAACTTTTTATCGCACGCAGGTGGTGTCCGACGGAAATCGACAATTTCATACTCTATAATACACCCCGGGGCAAAGGACATTTTAATCAATATAAAAGATTTCCGGAAGTCAATATGATCTATGAATTCTTTGACCGGGTTTCCAATTCGCTGATCTATGTGGAGAATCCACCGGAGGAGATCCAGCCGGGGATGGATGTTATTGCTCCGGACAGGCGGGGAGACACTGACGTAGGCATGTTATTTGCCGATCCGATGTTCGATGAAGAAGCGATGAATCAACGTATTTTTCGCTTTCAACCGGGTTCACCCGCACCTGGTCTGGGCATCGAACCCATTGATCTGAGTTCCGCGGGAAGTACGCTGGCAAAAAGAGTCCGGTGAATATTGTCTGAAATATTTTCAGAATATGGGCACCTGATTTTCGCATGTATCTTGGTTTTTTGACTAAAATCATTCAAGATGAGCCTACTGTATTGATTCCAGTGATCAACCCTCTTGTATCCTTTTTGTGCTCCCTGGTACGAATTCAAAATAACTTGGGAAAGGATCAAAAGCTACTATATACGAAAACTTATAATTTTACCGTATTAATATGTACTGTTCATATTACAGTTCTCTTAACCAATGGAAACGAACCAGATACAGGAAGATAATGCGCGGTATTACTGAAAAGGGAAAGGAATTAGGTAAACAAACCATTCATTTACTATTACATACCTCCTGAGAATTGAGCTCAATTCATACAGGAGAGGAAAAGAAAAAGTAAAACTTTATTCTAAGCTACAAACTACATGATAAGAAAAAACACAATAGCTCTTTCAATGCTTTTGACAGCAATGCTGTTGATGAGTTGCGAGAGAGACCAGCAGAAATACGAGAGGCCCGAGTGGCTGAAAGGGAAAGTATATACGCAAATGCTTGACATACCCGAATTGTCAACATTCAGCCAATGCGTTGAACGCATCGGATATGATGAAGTGATTAACGTATCTGGCAGCTACACTGTTTTTGCCCCGACAAATGAGGCCTTTGATGCCTATTTTTTAAGCCACCCCGAGTACAATTCCGTTGAAGATATTCCGCTGGCAGAGCTGAGTCGCATTGTAAAGTATCATATCGTGCAGGATCCGTGGACAAAAAGCCAGTTAAGGAAACTTGATATCAATGGCTGGATTGATACCATGTCCCTGTCGAACAATTTACCGAGAGGATTCAAGCGGGAAACGTTGCTTAAAGATGATGACCAGAATTTTGGTGTGGAATGGATATATGGAAAGGGAATAACCATTACTGATATGCTTGAAGCAGATATTGTAAGAAGGGTATCCACCGATTCCAGGAAATATGTGCCCATATTCTATTCCGAATATTTCACGATTAATGATATTCCCGCCTCCGATTACCAATTTTATTTTGACCGTCCGTTTGACGGAGCTAATGATCTCTATTTTGCAGGAGCAAAGATTACAAGCGACGAAGTGTTTGCCGAAAACGGTTTCGTTTACACGATCGACAAAGTAGTTACCCCTCTGAGGAATGGGTACGAAATAATAAGTGACAACTCGGGAGCCAATTCCTACATCCAATTCCGTGATTTGATCAATAAGTTTCCGGATTTCTCATTCAACCAGCAGGCAACAAATCAACAGGAGGGCGTCGACCAGGGACTCGTGGTGGATTCGCTTTTCGATTTATCATTTCCGAATTTAGCTTTTGACCTGACCAATGAGTTAACTGATCCACCGCCCGGCAGCTATGGTATGCCGGCCAATGTAACTGTAAGGTACCACCATGGACTGGTCGCGCCAACTGATGAGGCAGTGGAGCTTTTAAACAGCGAGTTTTTTCAGGTCGCCGGGGGTTGGGGCTCACTGGATGGAGCACCAGAGAACATAAGGCGCATTGTTGCCAATACCCACATGTCGCAATATGAAGTCTT